>JAIRLM010000014.1 GCA_031259325.1 Puniceicoccales bacterium | reverse complement strand
GCCGCCAGGGCATATGGGTCAAGAATGTGCGCATAATCTTCCAGCGGAATGGAAGATTCATTCCTGGGAACGACCCGGATAACGTAGGGAACTCCGTCGAGATTTTGGGCCACCTGCGCCTCCCAAAGGCCTTCTTTTATCTCTGCCGCCGAAAGTGAGTTTTCCAATTGTGGCCCATGGCGGATGAAAAGTTCCCGGGCATTGGGTGCAAAAACGCGGAAGAGCGTCCCGACGGGAGACGGAAAGGCGCCGAGGGGGTCGTCGTAGGCCAGGTCACAGGTCATAGCCGTGAGTATGAGCCAGGTAAAGCTGTCTGTAAAGACCGCCATCGCGCAGGAGCTCCCCGTGGGTTCCATGGCATACGACGGCACCGCAGTCCAAAACGATAACCTCGTCCACGAACGAAAGCAGGCTGAAACGGTGGGAAATAATAATCACCGTGCGGTTGCTGAAAAGGGATTTCAGGGAATCGCGCACGTCTGATTCGCACTTGGTGTCAAGGGCGCTGGTGGCCTCGTCGAGGATCAGAATCGGCGCATCTCGTAGAAAAGCCCGGGCGATGGCGATGCGCTGCCGCTGGCCTCCGGAAAGCAAATGGCCGTCCTCGCCGATGGGCGTGTGAATTCCTTGGGGAAGGGCGTTAATGAATTTGTCCGCGTGGGCATTGCGAACCGCTCTTTCCACCTCCTGCTGCGTGGCATCGCGGCGACCCCAGAGAATGTTTTCGTAAACCGTTCCGCTCACCAGCGTCGGCGCCTGGGGAACAAATGCAATGTGTTGGCGCAGGGTTTCCGTTGTAAGATGGCTGATATCAACGCCATCCACGGAAATACGGCCGCCCTGGACCTCGTAGAATCGCAGGAGGAGGCTCGCCAGCGTGGTTTTTCCCGCGCCGCTCGGACCCACGAGGGCATAGCTGCGACCAGCCTCCAGGCGTAACGAAAAATGCTGCAGTACCGGTCGCTTGGGATCATAGCAGAACGTAACGTCCTCGAAGCGAATATCCCCGCGGACGTCGCGCAGAACAGCCGGGTTATGCGGCGGCGGATCCACTTCTTCCTCGTCCAAAAGCGACTCGATGCGGGAAAGGGCGGAAAAGGAACACTGCAAATTTCCATAGAGCCGGCCGATGTTTTTCACGGGGTCGTAGACAAGAAAGAGCGCCGTTCCAAGGGCCAGAAAGGTATCGCCGGGGATGCGCAGGTGGTATCCGTAACAGGCGGCGATGCCGATACCAATGGCCGCCCAAATTTCAATGCTGGGGACGATGACGTAATAGGCCTTACAGGTGCGCAGGTATGCCCGGGAATAGTCACTGTTGCTGCGGCGGTAATTGCGAACCTCCCGATCCTCCATTACAAAGGCGCGGACCTCCTGAACCGTGCTGAGGTTGGCAGTCAGGCGGGAAGTCAGGTGGGAAATCTTCTCTTGGGCGATCAGGTTGTATTCCCACACCCAGCGGCCAAAAATGACGATGGGTATGGCGCTGAGCCCCACCAGGAGGAGCAGCAGAAGCATGGTTTCCCCGTTGGCAACCCGCAGACAAAGGAAAATAACCGCAATTATGCCACTGATGAGGGTTATGGGTCGCTGAAAAATTTCATGGGCGATGCTTACGAAACAGGATTGGATGATGTTTACGTCGTTGGCCGCCCGCGAAATAACGTCCCCCGCCGATGTTTTATGAAAAAATGCCAGAGGTAGCCGCTGAATCTTTTGAAATATTTTGAGCCGTATGGATTTTAAAATAGCCTGTCCCACAACTGCCAAAAGGTAGGTGTTTAAAAATCCGCAAACACTGCGCACGAAAATGAGCGCAAATGGCATGGAGCAATAATAAGCCAACATCCAAGGGGTAATGTCCGTACTTGAAAATACCTCACCAACCAGGTATTTGAGCAAAATGGGTATGCCAAATCCACTGGCGAAGCCGTTGATAATTCCCGTGACGAGGGCAAAAAATATCTGCCAACGGCAAAACCGCAGCCCGTCAAGGTACTTCAGCATGGCGCCATAACGGACTCTTTTTCGCATCCTTTACCCCTTCCAACACGTGCTACGTCGTCCCCGTTCTAGGTGGTAGCCCATTAAAAGCAACCCCAATGTGCCGGTCACACCAACCACCTGTTTCCACCCGCCAAATGGGTCACCGAAAAAGACAATGGCCAAAACAATGCCGAAGAGAATGGGCAGATTGTTGCAAATGGCTAGCACGGCCGGATTCACCCGCACAGCCCCCCGATTCCACAAATAATTCCCAAGGCCGCAGCACAGCACACCGAGGAAAAAAAATTCACCAACCACGTGCTTCCAATGGAGATTTAGGAATCCTAGGGGTAACGGACTAAAGGCCACCGTTGGAATCAACGCAAGGGTCGCGCCCAGGTAGAACCACGCCATGGCGGAACTATCCCGCACCTGGAAGCGTTCGTGCAGCCGGCGATAGAGAATTTGGCCCAAAACATAGCAAATATTACAAAGTTGTGTGTACAAAATGCCCCGCCAGGGAAACTGCTTCGTTCCATCGACGACCATCGCCAGGCGGGTAAAAACAAGTGCGAGCAGGGCAATGGCAAATTGTCCCGGGGAAAATTTTCGTTGAAAAATGCCGTTGAGCAAGGGCACATAAACCGCCGTTGTCGTGGACAGCAGGGCGACCATGCCCGGGGAGAGGTGCTGATAGGAATACTGGGAAAAAAGGTACATGAGTCCCAGTTGGATGGCACCGATGGCCATGCACCTGCGACGAATGCCAAGCGTATCCCGACAAAAAAGCATTGGCGCGAACATCAGCGCGCCCAAAAGCACGTAGAGGAAACTCATCCACTGGGGCGGAATGAAACGGATTATGTCGCCGTTGACGCCGTAGGAAAATCCCCACAGCAGCGCTGTAACCAGCAGGAAAATCATGGGGGTCATCCTCGAGCACGGAACATGCCGCGCAACGTCTATTTTCACAAAATTCACAAAACCCGTGAACCTGTGATGCTATTTAAAAATACGCTGGAAAAATCCCTCCTTCTGCTGGCCATCATGAATTTCACCGCAGCTCTGGGCAAAAGCCTCCAATTTTTCCCGCTGTTCCCTTGTCAAGTTCGTTGGAATATGGCATCTCACCCTTACGAATTGATCCCCCCGGTAGGAAGCCCCCATGTGAGGCATTCCCTTACCCTTTAGCCTAAATGTGGTATCCGGCTGTGTCCCCGCTGGAATTTTAAGAACCCCATAGCCGTCGATGGTTTCAACCTCCAGCTCTCCACCGAGGGCGAGCATGGCGAAAGAAACGTCCACGGAGGAATGCAGGTGCGCGCCATCGCGCTGAAATTGTCGTTCGTCATTCTTGACGTGAACAACCACGTAAAGATCTCCGTCCGGACTGCCGCCAACTCCACCTTCTCCACCGCCCGCGGAACGCAACTTAACACCCGTGTCCACGCCCGCTGGAATTTTAATGCGGATCGTGTGCTCTGCCGTACTGCGACCGCCTCCACCACATGCCCGGCATGGATTTTTATTTAATTTTCCCGCGCCGCGGCATTGGGGGCAGGTTTGGGTCATTTGGAAGAAGCCGCGGTTGATATTTACGGCACCATGACCGTGGCAATTCGGACACGTGACGGGCTTGGAACCCTTCGCGGAACCGCTCCCACCGCACTCGGTACAGGCGACCGACCGGCGATATTCCAATGTTTTTTCAACTCCGGTAAATGCTTCACTCAGCGATATTTCTAGGTCATAGCGTAGGTCATTTCCGCGACTATTCTCCCGCCGACCGGACTCACCTGAAAATCCAAACCCGCCAAAGACCTCATTGAAAATGTCGAATGGATTGGAAAAATTGCCCCTACCAAAGTTAAAGTTCCCCTGAAAATTACCCATGCCCCCGCCGCCACTGCCATCGAACGCGGCGGAACCCACTTTGTCGTAAGTGGTCCGCTTTTGTGGATTGCTAAGAACCTCATAGGCATGGGCAATCTGTTTAAATTTCTCCTCCGCGGACTTATCCCCCGGATTCTTGTCGGGATGATACTGAACAGCTTTCTTGCGGTAAGCTTTCTTTATTTCCTCCGCCGAGGCCTCTCGGGAGACTCCCAAGAGATCATAGTAATCGTCTGCCATTGTCGTAATTTACTCCGTAATACGGGTTTCGTCCCCGTCGCTTTCAGTCGCCAAAGGCCCGCTGGATACGGTGACCGCCGCAGGACGCAGCAATTTCTTCCCCAAAAAATATCCAACGCGTATGACATCCACCACGTATCCCTCGGGGACATCCGCGCTTGGAACGAGCGTAAGTGCGTCGGCGACGTTGCAATCAAATACTTTCCCTGCGGTCCCAACCGGGGAAAGACCGCGCGCACCGAGAAGCTGCTGCAACTGCTGCCAGATGAGATCGAAGCCCTGGACAATTTCCCGATTTCCAGATTGTTCCGCCGCTTTTAGACCGAAGGAAAAATTATCCAAAATGGGAAGCAAGTCCCGAATCAGCGACTCACAGGCCGACTGCATGCTATCGGCGTGATCCCGAGCCACCCGCTTGCGGTAATTTTCAAAGTCCGCCCGTACGTGCAACAGCTGATCTTCCAGCTCAGCCATGCGTTCCTGACTTATGGCTAATTGATTTTGTAAACATTCTTCATCCTTGTCCACGCACGCCGCACACTCTGCCATAGCTTCCGACGCGTCGCACATTTCGCCCCGTTCGCGTTCCTCCATGGCGAAATTTCCTAAAAATTTGCCCCGGCATTGCAACTCCAAATCGCACGAAAGAAAGTATTGGTAAGCCTTAGGGCTCTCCAGGAGATCTAAATCGTTGTCTTAAAACCCGCAATTCATGCGGAAGAAAATGACTGAAATCACTTTCTGCAAATAAATCCAATACACCAACCTTGAACGTCAAAAAATTTCACATACCCTGCTCAAATTTAATGGGTCCGCGGATGGTCACCCTACGCCCGAAAACTTTTACCCCCAAGTCACCGCCCGGCATATGCACCCCGATTGCCGCTCGGTAGCCATAAAAATGATGAGCAACAAAAGCGCACCCGCATGCACCCGAGCCGCAGGACGCCGTTGGGCCAACACCCCGCTCCCAGCTGCGGACGAATATGTTGCGCGCATCCACCATTTGCAATAGGTGGACATTAGCCGCCGTTGGCACCCAATTGGGGCTTTGTGCCACATGTTTCAGCAGAGTTGCATGCGCGCGCGAATCATCGGGGGAAAGGATGAAGTGCGGGTTGCCCAAATCTACCCTATACCCCATGAGCGGCGTTTTTCCGTCCAAATGCCAAGTGTAGGCTGTTTCGCAGGAGCAAATTTCCAAATCGGCGGACACATCGTAATTTTGGCCAGTGAACCTATGGACGGTGCACAAAACATTCCCGTGTGGTGTCATAATTGGAAATGCCGTGCCCGTTGCGACGTGTCCCAACCTGGCAAGATGAGCTGCAAAAATGCGCGTTCCATTCCCGCTGATCTTGGCCTCCGACCCATCGGCGTTGAAAATACGCAGGGAAAAATTTTCACACACCCGCGCTCCGATCAACACTCCATCGGAGGCTGCACCAGAACATAACCGGACCACATCGCCACCTTGAATGGAATCTTCAAAAGGCAAAACCCAGTAGCGGTTACCTAGGGCGCTGTATTTTTTCACCAATATGCTCCGATGCGCCTGAATGACGCGAACAAAGCCGGGACACAATCCGATAATGGCACGAATAACAGCCCGCACCAGCTAAGATTCGCATCTAAGCCTCTAATAATTTATATTATCATTGATCTCTGGCGTTTTACAGATTGTGCTTTTTTTAGAAAAAATTTCACAACAAAGGCGCGTTCGTTCTTATCTGTTTTATCGAGATCGTTTGTATCAATACGTAACGAATTGATTTAAGAAATTATGAGACAAGCTTTGCTTGGGCGAAGAATTGCCTCTCGGCTGGGGCAGACGCGACATCCAGGTTTTCTTGGAGCACGTGTTTTTTGGCGCCATGTACTCCTGATCTTCGTCCCAGACCCCGGCCGTTGATAAACAAGTTGACTAGTAAGTGAATATGGAGAGTGTAAATAAATGGGTGGGCGACTTTTAGTTTTTGTCGCAATTGCGTTGTTTGCTTGCACCCCATGGCCGATTGCGGATGCCACGCAGCACGGTCCGTTGAGTGAAAATTTTTCCCATTTCGTGATCACCGGACTTTCTTCTAGCCGCCTTAATCACATGAAGCGCACGATCCGCGAACTGGTAGGCAACGGCAATATTTCCGTGGAAGCTTTAGAAAGCATACTGTGGACGATTTTCCGCGAATTGGAACGGGATGGTTTTTCAAAATCGCGCGTGCAAATGACATTTTTGAATCGAAGGCAAAAAATTTTTCGCCAGACCTATGATACCAACTCCCACGTAGAAATTCCCGATAATTTTTCGCCGGTAACCGTGCGTATTCACATCATGTCCGGACGGCAAAATTATTTGCAGTGGTTACGCATCAAAGGAATCGACGCCATTCCTCTGAGGGAGCAGCGGCAGACATTTTACACGGATAGGGGACTTCACGTTTTTCGCAAGGAGCGCTTTTATACGCCGCAACGGGTACAAATGGGAATTCTCAAACTTCGGCAACGGCTGTATGATGAAGGTTATCGTTCGGCGGAATTTCTCGACCAAAATGTGGAACATCTGGGAAATCGCTACGGCATACAGCTGAATTGGGATCAAGGTCCCCCATGTCTCATTCGCGAGATTACCGTTGCGCTGCAGATTCCCGATGACGTATCCGCCGGCAAAGGTGCCTTCCTCGGCGCCGTGGAAAGAACGGAGCCATGCCTCATTGGAATACTTGCCACAACGGAATGGATCGATGGGCAGATGCAATTTTTTCGGGATCTCTTCCACGAAGCCGGTTATTCCGAATCCCGGTTTGACTACGAATTACAACCCATGGCCCTGTTGGAAACGGAGCAGCAAATGCGGCTGGTTGTTAAAGTGGAGCCGGGCATCCCGAGTACCATTGGGGAAATTTTCCTCGAACCCCTTGTCGATTTTGATCGCCCGTTTTATCGGCGCCGGCTCACCATTGCAACGGGCGATTCCCTTAATCCTGACCATGTGGTCACCTCGAGAAGTCGGCTGCAGTCGCTGGGCGTGTTCAATTCCGTCGAAATCAAATATGATCCCCGGGATATGAATGGGATGCAAAACATTCATTTTATTGGAAAACAAAAACGGCACAACGAGGTTTTTTTTCGCGTCGGCGCCGGTGATTACGATCTGTTGCGCGTTGGAATTGATTGGGAGCAGCGGGATTTATGGCGGCATGCGCATTCGGGAAGGTTGCAGGCCATCCGCTCGGCCAAGAGGACCTACCTTTCCTACGATTACGAAATTCCCGAAGTTTCCAATCAACAAACATCCCTTTTCTTTAGCGGAGAATACTCACAGCGGGACGGGTATACGTTTAATCGGAAGGACCGGTCGGCGGCGTTGGGGTTGGAAAAAAATTCGTCCGGAAATGTCCATGGGATCGTGCAATATTGCTGGTCCAGCATGGAAGCTTCTTCAGCGGCGGGTCATGGCATGGAGTACGGCAAAACCCGTGGGTGCGCCGGGTCTCTCTTGCTGGCATTTGAACGCAACGACTTGGACAATCCCCTGGTTCCAACGCGGGGCTGTCGTTACTCTATCGAATTGGAAGCCGCCACGCCTTTTTTCGGGGGAAATTCGGAATATGAACGGCTGCAATGCGAGTGGGCTCGCCACCATCGGATGGGTGAAATCTCTTTTTCCCGGTTCGCCATCCGGCACGGAATTATTCATTCGTTTGGTAATCCTGTCCATCGGGTTCCTTTTAATAAGCGCTTCTTTAACGGTGGACCCAACTCCATGCGCGGATTTCAGGAAGGCCAAGCATCGCCCGTTGACGAAACAGGCCAGAGCCTGGGCGCGGCCGCCTACACATTGGTTAATTTTGAATGGGAACAGAATTTGTTCAATCACCTGTCCTATTTTGTTTTTTTCGATGGCATTGGAATGTGCAAGGACACACACGACTACCCCTTCAACGCCTTTCTGGCCTCCATTGGACCGGGCATTTCCCGTCAAACATTCATTGGCCCACTGCGCATTACCTACGCCTGGAACTGCAAACGCCGGCCACAGGATCCGGCCCATCGAATTCGATTTTCCGTCGGATTTCCTTTTTGAGGTTGGGATAAATTTTCATGCTGCCCCGTCGTCGCCGATGGCGTTTACCGGGCAGGACTCCATTGCCTCCGCGCACAACTCCCGCTCTTCCGCCGTATCCGGTTGCTTGGAAACATAGGAATACCCGTTATTTTCCTCGCGTTTGAAGCAATTTGGGCAATTTCCATAGCACAAACCACAGTCGATGCACTGTTCATCCACGTAAAATTTTCCCGGAACATTTTCTGGTAACCGGCTTTCTCTTTCAGCCATGCGCGCATATTTGGCGAAATGAAAAAAATGTCAAGGGGAGCGCTCAAAAAACACACGCCTCCTACGTATGTTTCCTCCGCCAAAGAAAAAAAACTCGGGTCCGTAATTCACGTGGCAATGGGGCGCTTTTTTAAAGTTACATAGCCACCATTTTTGTAAGGATCTTGGCCAATTTCTCGGGTAGCCCTGTTGACAAAAATATGCCTGGGAAAATATTGGGCCACATCCTTCCATGATCTAAATACCCTAGACGGAAAGGAAATGCCCACGCGTACGTGCGAAAATGCCGAAAATTTTTGAAGAACACCGGCCAGTCTGGAAAGTTCCTCACTATTTCGGCAATGGATATCAAGCTTGAGAAAATCGTCCCCCTTTTTGCGACTTTCTTGCCTGGAAGAGACAATATTCCGCCCATTGGTACATGCCGCTATAACATCGTCATGGGCAAGGGCTTCCAATAATTTATTTGGTCGGAGGTTGGAAGCGTTACAGCGGATTTCATGAATATCGGGATTTGTGAGTAATTTCAAAAATGCATCGTTCGTAAATTTATTCGTCGATTTTGCCGATTCGACGCATCCGTCACTTTTTCGCCATATAACGGGAAAATTTCCTGCGAAATCCGGTCCACAAACTAAATTGCCAGGATCGCGCATATATGCAAGGGCAGAACTCGTCGGACCAAAAGCGCAAAAGTCACAGCCGAAACTAGGTCCGGATCCAACACAATCCAAGATCATCAAACCGGTCATAGCAACAAAGAGAATTAACGCTATTACAATGAGAGCCGAAAATATCACCCCGGCACCTATCGCCGCGTCTTTCAAAATGTTCAAGACCAGTCCCTTGGTCGTTGGTTTGGCCATCGGCTGGGTCATAATTTTATCAGCAACGTCAACATCGGTTGCCGACTTCGCCAGCGGTTTAATGTCATCGATCTCCATATCATCCACATCCGGTTCCATGAGCACTTGTTCGGGTTCCGAACGCGCATCAAAGGGATTTAGTTTAAAATTTTCCCATATTTTGGGATAAATTTCGGAGAAGGTATTTTGGGCAATGCCGTAGAGGAGCCCGCCACCAACAATGACAACGATGCCGATGACAATTGCTATGGTAACCCATGGAGCAACGACGGTGCAGGCGCCCACAATCGCTGCAACCGCGACGCCAAGTCCAATTCCGACGGCCCCGGAAAATCCAGTTGTTACTGAAAATACCCCTATGGAACACAGGAGGTTCATGAAAAATCGTCCAGCCCACTTGAGACCTTGCAAAATATGAGCCCCGATACTGTGTTTCGGCGTGATAATGGCTAATAACTCGGATGGTGGATCGCTTGTGACCCATTTTGCTTGTTCCACCGGTTGTTCGGGTTGAGGCAGCTCACGACTCGGTACAATTTCGCATAAATCCACAAAACAAGTTTAATACACAAAATTCACATGACAATAAACAAATCGACCGGAAGGCCGTCACGGGTGGACAGACCAAGCAATAAGAGTGGGGATCAAAAGTACGCCAACCAAACTACCTGCAATGATCGCGGCGGTAATTGTGGGAATGACCAACCCTAATACGGTGACAGACGAACCAACGGTAAAAGCCAGAACGAGCATGACCGCGGCGCTAATTGCACAAAGAACGAGAAGAGCCGTGCTCACTCCCCGAAAAACCTTCACTGCCGTCGACGTAACATTGACGACATTTTTCTTTTGCGCCGCTTGCTCACCGGACGGCTGAATCCTAACAGTAACAACATTTCGATCCATAACTCAAATTTTTTCCACACATAAGCGACTTACTCGATTGCTCCGCGCATGACATGTTTTTGGAATAAATTTCTGGAAACGTACTTTTAACAATACTGCGGGGAAATCCACTATCACCAGTGGCGCCAATAACAACCGCTATGGTAATCCACGGCGCCGCTTGGAAATTCAGCAAGGAAAGACTCACCAATCCGTCAGCAGCCGTGTCATTAATCCAACTACTTGCAACCGGACATCCGAAGAAATGTGCAACAACCCCACCAGGTACATTACGATCCTAAATCGGCGACTACCCTGCAGATGCTGCCGCCGCCTTGCTCATTAAACCCCTTAATTGGCCTAGTGTCCTAGCATGCGTTAAAGTCTCCGCACCATCATCCGCGGTGGCGACGCAAACGTGAATGTTATGACTCGTAATATCGGCGCCATCGTTGCCGCCCAGGCCGTCAAAATTACATCTGTCAACGGGCATCATTGGGACAACGACCTTCTTTGCGTGTTCAATTAAAGGTTTGAAAATGAGCTTTTTATCGACGTTATTGAATCCATCCGGATTGACGATACGGATTTCAGGGATCCTGCGATCATCAGAAGCGGTTACAGGCGACGCACTGCCACTAGCATCATCAGTAGGCGGCGTACTGTCATCAGCATCAGCCGCCAGCCTTCCTGGCAACTTGTTAACAACGTCCTCAAATTGATTCGCGTTAATAACTATCGTTGTCCAGTCTGACAATACTCCCCGCAGAGCACTCCATTCTAAGTTGGTGCCGCTAGTATCACTACCACGAATAATGGCAGGTACACAATCACAACCGGAAATGTCGAATTCGACAGCACCCTTCAACGGACTACCGCCGAGAAGGCGGAGCGTTTTCACATCAGGTAAGACTCGCAATCGTCCAGGCAGCACGGAATCACCCTCGAAAATCATTTCCTTAACATTCGCCGTGCCCGCGAACCAATTCGCCACACCTTCCGCCGCACTCGGATCCTTCGGATATATTACACGGCTAACACATCGAAAAGCGGCAGATAACGCTCTAGAATCGCCGCCGCTGCTCACCCTGACCTGCGGAACAGCACCCACACCCGCACCCGCACCTTTCTCCAAAGCAGAAAGATTAATGCTCGTAACCGCATCCGCGCAAGCCTGATCGTAGCACACAATCGAGCTTGGAACAGTCCCACCAAAGACCAAACTGCTGGCATTTGCTCCGATACACACATCCTTGCCGCCGCACCCGGCCAAATTTACGGCACCTGCAGTATCTAGTTGAAAATAGCGAACGACATCTGAATCTGGATGCAAACAACTGAGTCCAGCGTCGCTCCCAATTTGCACATAAACGTTAGACCCGCCAGTCACCATAACGTGTTTGCCCGGAGGCAAAATGACAATGATCGGGGTCGTGGACGCGGCTACGTCGGGCGCTTTGGGCGCGTCGGGCGCTTGCGCACCAGCGATGCGAATAAGCCTGGCAGTTTCAGCGTCGGCACCTTGTCCGTCTCCAAAGAACCAGGCAGGGACATCGTACGTGCTGCCACCAGCAATTCCCGTCACCACTACTCCTTTAGCACCTTTGACCACAGTTCCTACGGCACCCTCACTCTGATCATGCTTAACGACCACACTAGCAAGCGCAACGCCCGCACTGTCAAGCGAGCCGCCATCTCCAAACGTCAAGAGAGAAACGTCGAGCCTCTTTCCAGCCCACAAATTGCTCAGCTTAACTTTCTCGGTAAGTCCCGCGGCGTACTCCAACTGGACAATTCCTTTAGTTTTATCAGCGGAGCCGCTAAAAACCGACTTCAAAGCTTCGCCACTTAGAGCCGCCTTAAGCTGTTCTTGAGTCTTGAAGATAAGTTTAACCGTACCATTATCCCCAACCTTAGCAAGCGCTGCAACAAACTCTTTAACCACTTCCTCACCGAATACGCGGTCGCCAACATTGACCTGAATAACCTCACGCGGCGGCGGCGCGGCAGGGGGGGTAGGTGTCTGTTTGACAGGCCGCTCATTTACTTTACCTTTCAAGGTGGGATCAGTCCCGTTAGGAGATTTAGGATCAAGAGGCTCTGTCGCAATGGCTGGAGGTGGAGTGTCCGAAGCACCTGTTCCTGTCTGGCCACATTTAAACCAAGAGTAGAGGGTGGGGATTGAAAGTACGCCAGCCGCACCGCCTGCAATGAACGCAGCAGTGGTCGCGTGAACAACAAACCCTAACACGGGGACAAACGGACCAACGGCAAAGGACAGAATGAGCATGACAGCGGCGCCAATCACGCAAAGAGCAAGGAGAGCCGTGCTCACTCCCCGAAAAGCCTTCACCGCCGTCGACGTGACACCGACCGCCTTTTCACTACCCTCATCTGCCTTCTGCGCCGGCACAGTCGGCTGATTTGCATTAATTACCGTATTACTCATAAAACCAACTCCAACTTCGTGTAAGTATCTCATTTGATTGCTTCGCGCATGGCATGTCAACTTCTTTTTGCCATACGGCTAAAAAAAACACAACTTTTTCTATGAAAGGGGGTGCGCAAGTGCCAAAGAAAAGCGACATCCAAACTTGAAAAGCCTTTCCAAAAGCGCGTAAGCAACTGGTCCATAGCGTTGATAGGTTTAACGCCGTTGGCAACACCTCAACTGGAAAATTTTTTCCAAAACACGCTGAAGATCGCCAAAAATCTCGGATTTGTTTTGCATTTCATTCCCGCACACGATCCATTGAAATTTAAATCAATTGATGGCAATGAGTTAGTGACAATTTTGACATTTTCTAAACGCCGCTTTTTTGTCGATGCTGGTGCGGGAAAACCAATCGATAAGAAGCTGATTGACTCCATTGGCCACTGCTGGGCTCTGGTCACATCAGATTAGCCGCGCGGATGAATTCCCTAAACAGTGAATGTGGCGCATGGGGTTTGGATTTAAATTCCGGATGGGCCTGAATTCCGACAAACCAGGGATGTTTGGGGAGCTCGATGGCTTCCACGAGGCCGCTGGGGTGAGTCCCGGAAATGCACAAGCCATGCGAGGTGAGAATATCCCGGTATGCGCCGTTAAATTCGTAGCGGTGTCGATGTCGCTCATGGATAAGTTCCTGCCCGTAGGCGCGATGGAGGCAAGTATTTGACACCACGTGGCATTCGTAGCTCCCCAGGCGCATGGTCCCGCCCTTGTTCACAGCCTGGCGCTGTTCGTCCAACAGCGATATAACCGGGTGCGGTGTCATTTCGTCGAATTCCGTTGAATTCGCTCCATCCAAATTTGCCACGTGCCGGGCGAATTCAATGACCGCCAATTGCATGCCGAGGCAGATCCCTAAAAATGGCAGGTTTTGCTCCCGCGCGTAGCCGATGGCGCGCAACATCCCCTCGATGCCGCGATCCCCAAAGCCTCCGGGGACAATAACTCCGGAACATTCCTGCAATAACCCGCGAATGTCCTCCCGCTCCGCCATTTCGCCGTCGATACGGACCACATCAAGGGGAAGCCCATTTGCAATGGCCCCGTGGACAAGCGCCTCATGTACCGACTTGTAGGCATCCTTGTGTTCCACGTACTTGCCAACGAGGGCAATGTGCACGCGTTCTTTAGGGGCGCGAATTTTCCGCGTGACGTTCGTCCATGGGCTCAAGTCGCAATCATTCGCCTCTATCCCAAAGTGTTCCAGTACAATGCGATGCGCCCCTTCCTCGTGGAGCATGCTTGGGACCTCGTAGATGGATTCCACGTCCAATTCTTCAACAACGCCATTGATTGGCACATTGCAGAACAGACTCAATTTTGCCCGAACCTCATCGGTCATCTTCCGCTCCGTGCGGCACATGAGAATGTCCGGGTATATGCCCAAGCCTAAAAGAAGCGCCACACTCTGCTGGGCCGGCTTCGTTTTGACCTCGTCCGCGGTGCGAACATAGGGAAGCAAAACCACGTGGATGAAGAGGGTGTTATTTTTTCCTATTTCCAAGGCGAATTGGCGCATGGCCTCCAAAAATGGCATGCCCTCCATGTCGCCAACGGTCCCACCAAGCTCTATGATGGTTATATCCGCGTCCTCGTTTGGTGTGGTAAAGCGTCGCTTGATTTCATCAGTCACATGCGGAATAACTTGGACCGTTTGCCCGAGGTAATCCCCCGCCCGTTCCCGGCGGAGGACCGTTTCATATATTTGTCCCGATGAACAACTGCTCAATCGAGTCAATTTAGCATGGGTAAATCGTTCATAGTGACCAAGATCCAAATCCGTCTCCGCGCCGTCGTCTAGTACATAAACCTCGCCGTGCTGGAATGGGCTCATGGTACCCGGGTCCATATTGAGGTAAGGGTCAAATTTCTTAAATGTCACGCGGAGACCGCTGCACTCCAGAAGTGCGCCCACGCTTGCAGCCGTCAGCCCTTTGCCGAGGGAAGACACGACACCCCCCGTCACAAAGATATATTTCATCGGGCTACTAACGCTCGATTTTCCCCGATGTCAACCCTTCCGCGGATGTCCTGAAAATGGCGCTGGCAAACCTCACTCGGGACGAATTTTTATGAGCATGCGCTTGCTATTATCGAGGTATTTAAGCACATCTTTTAGGTCCTGTTTCTGAACATTTTCATAGAAATATGTTAATGTTTTGATGAAGTCCCGCTTGGCCGGATAAGCCTGAATTCCATCCAACGCGGACAGCCAATAGCTGTTCTTGCGCAACAGTTCGTGGATTTCGGTCAGCGCCGGACCCTTAATGCGCCAGAATTCATCATCGGAGATTTCTCCCTGCAGTAATTCTTCGGCAAGCCCGCCAATCACGTCCGCCGTTTGATCCACCTTTTCCGCGTCCACCAGAGCGTTTACGTAAATATACCCATAATCGGCGAAGGTGAGGCTGGCAAAGTTGCCCGCGTTTGGCGAATAGCTATCGCCGAGTTCTTTTCTGATTTTTACCCGGACGCGCTCCTGGATCAGGTCCGCCAAAAGATCCAGCTTCCGCTTGCGGATGATATTCCAAGTATCCCCCGTGGGCCACATGTACTGCACCAAGCCTTTGGGAATGGCGGTTTCATAGGTGAAATTGGCCACCTCACCCACGGGCATACTCAGGGGAACATTCGTTGGCGCCGGCTTTCCGCTGCGCAATTTAAACGTTCCAAAGGTTTTGCGTACCTGCTCCAAGGTGTGATTCACATTTACATCGCCGACGATGGTAATTTCCATGTATCCGTCGCGAAGTTCCTCCCACAGCCAGTCTCGCACGTCATCCATGGTGTAGGCAGCCATCACCTCCTGGTCTGGGTAGCCAAAACGCTGGTCATTATTGTGCAGGAATTGCTGGCCCTCGTCGCCCAAGGTTCCTTCCGCGGTGTGCTCCATCTCCGGATAAACTTGCGCGATAACCTTTTGCGCCTCCTGCGCGCCCACTTCGGAAAATGCTGGATCTACCATGTACGCCGCCAGAAGTCGCAACTCGTCATCCAAATCATTCCGCGTGGTTCGCCCGGAGAGCACGGATGCGTCCACGCCAACGCCGAAGCGCACGCCCCAGGTTTTTCCGGCGAAAATATCCGACAAATCGTCGCAACTGTGTTGCCCCAGGCC
>JAIRLM010000013.1 GCA_031259325.1 Puniceicoccales bacterium | reverse complement strand
CGCAATATGGTGGTACACATTGCCTCTAGGGCACGCAAATCCGTATCCGACCTCTTATCCGAATGTAGCAGATTTCCAAAACGAGCAATCAGGTTAGTAGCGCAGAATTAAAAAGCCCTAGGGTTGGGGGGACGCCTGTCTTTTTTCGGATGCGCATCCCATGGGCCTTTACTGGCTATGGAAGTACTTTGTGTGTTGTCTGCCGATGGCTTTGAGGTCGTTCATGGATATGTTGACCCAGCTTTTCGCTGCGAGGTTTCGTCTTAGCGTGAAATTTGTGAGGTGTGTTGATGTCGCAGATGGGGATGTGCGTTTGGTGTCCAACAAATGGATCTTTGAGTCTCCATCTTGGTAGTCGCAGCCCTTGTGCAGAATGGTAAAAAGGCGGTCCGATGGAAATAATCTCTTGATTTTTGCCAGGTGAATTCCGAAATTCGACGCCATTGTTTGATAGCCGGAGATGGTGGTCGGCGGTGAATGGGAAAGTGGGAAGCGGTGAAAATCGAAATTGGTAAAACGGAGGGCGTGCGCCGGGAAGTTAAAGTCACGGCTAGCTCATCCGAGATTGCAGCGGTAAGAAAAAGTGCACTCGATGTCGTACGCAAGCATGTAAAAGTTCCGGGTTTTCGCCCAGGAAAGGCTCCGGACGTGTTGATTTTACAGCGCGCAAAAGAGGAGGTCAATAGGGAATTTGTGCTGCATTTGCGAGCCCAGGCCGTGCGCCATGTGAAAATATTCCACGGAAGCGGCGATATTTTAGCCCTGGTTGCGGTGATTGTGCCAAATATGCAGGAAGTAGCTGATGGCGATGATGTTACGGTTACGGTGTACGTTGACGTTTCGCCGGAATTTGAACTGCCGGACTACGATCACATCCCAATTCCAACATTTCCGGAGCCGGATGTTTCAGAAGAAGAAATTGACGAAAAATTGCGCGAGGAACCTCCTAATGAAGAAGATCTTAAGGATGCGCAAGAATTGCGAGAACACGTGCGGCGTAAAATTTATTCACAAAAAGCATTTGAACAGCATGAAAAGCGCCTGGATGCTATCACCGATTTTCTATGTAATTCCGTCGATTTCCCGCTCCCGGCAAGCCTTGTCGAGATGGAGACCGCCGATTTATTAGCGGAGGATATCGGGCTAAATCCGAGTAACTTACCCGGGCTCGACAAAAATGAGATGGATCGCATATTTCAGTCATGCATGGAAGCAGTTTGCCGCAGGCTCAAAAGGGATATCATACTGGAGGCCATCGCCAAAAGGGAAGCCATTGCGATTACCAAAGACGACATGTTGGCTTACTTGTTTTTCCATTCAAATGCGTATGGGATCCCCATGGATGTTCTATTGCGCACTTTAAAGAAGGATGAGTCAGAGTTGCGTAAAATGCGCAGGCGTTGTTTGTCGCGCAAGGTCATCGCCATGCTTTTGGAACGTAGCTCATCTGGAGTATCCCATGATCTTTCTCTCACCAACACCAACACGCCCTTCCAAGAAGAAGATGCCGGCAATGCCATGCTGGTACTCAAACGGGAACTGCGACGGGCGAGCACAGCGGAGGAAAATTCGGCCGAGTTACAGCAAGCGGACGGCATCGGAGATGGACCAACCGAGTCATGTGCGGGGCCATCCGACGCGGAGCCGACGGCACGTCCAAACAATTGGGTGGAGAATGATTGACTTGCCGAATTCGCCGAATTGGAGTGGCTTCCGTTTGAAATTGGCGCGCATTTGAAGAAAAGGCCTCTATGGGACATTATTTACCTTTGCCATACGTTTACGAGCGAGATGGCCGCACGGAGCGTTCGTGGGATATTTATAGCCGGCTGCTGAAGGATCGTATTATTTTCCTGGGGACGCCCATCGATGATCAAGTAGCAAACGCCGTCGTGGCACAGCTGCTCTTTTTACAGATGGATGACGCGCGGAAGGATATCCATTTGTACATCAATTGCCCTGGCGGGAGCATCACCGCGGGCATGGCGATTTATGATACGATTAATTTCATGCACTGCGACGTGGTAACCTACTGCGTGGGACAGGCGGCCAGCTTTGGAACCCTGCTCCTGGCGGCTGGAACGAAGGGAAAGCGTTACGCCCTACCCAACAGTCGGGTGATGATTCACCAGCCATCCGGTGGTGCCAGGGGCCAAAGCGCCGATATCTCCATCGCGGCGAAGGAGATCAACCACTGGCGGAAATTAATTAATAAGGTTTTGGCTGACTTGACCGGGCAAAACCTGGAGAAGGTCACCGCCGATTCGGATCGGGATTTTTACATGTCCGCCGAGGAAGCGGTTGCCTACGGGATTGTGGATCAGGTGATTACGCGCCAGGCATAGCACGGGAGTGTCTTAGAAAATGGCAGAAAAGCTCAATTATTGTTCATTTTGCGGCCGCCGGCAGGACGTGGTGGAACATCTCATCGAGGGACCTGATGGGGTATTTATCTGTGATTCCTGTGTGGCCGTTTGCCATGCGGCTCTGCTGGATGACGCAATCGCTGAAAAGGAACCGCCAAAGCCAACGGTGCTTTCGGGCAAACGTGGCCGGGCGGCAAAAAAATCAAAGGAAGAGGAACCCAAGGAAGGCGATTCCGGTGGGCCACTTAGGATCAAGGAAATTTCACCGGCTTTCCTCAAGCGGACCCTAGACGCCTATGTCGTTGGCCAGGAACAGGCTAAAAAGGCGCTCTCCGTGGCCGTTTATAACCACTACAAACGCCTGGCCTCCGCGGGAAAAATTTCCATCGAAGAAGGCGCGCATGTGCCACTGGCCCGCCCGGACCTGGACGAGGTGGAAATCGAGAAGAGTAATATTTTGCTCATTGGAACCACGGGATCGGGTAAGACTTTGTTGGCTCGTACGTTGGCGCGCGCTTTGGATGTTCCCTTTGCCATCGCCGATGCCACCACACTCACCGAAGCGGGCTATGTCGGAGAAGACGTTGAAAATATAGTCCTCCGCCTGCTCCAAGCGGCGGACTACGACCTCGCGCGCGCGGAGTGCGGGATCATCTACGTGGACGAAATCGATAAGATTGCCCGCCGGACGGAAAATGTGTCCATCAGCCGGGACGTTTCCGGAGAAGGGGTACAGCAGGCGCTTTTAAAAATCTTCGAGGGAACGGTTTGCAATGTCCCCCCCAAGGGCGGGCGCAAGCACCCGGAACAGGAATATGTCCGCGTGGACACACAAAATATCCTGTTTATCTGCGGCGGAGCATTTGTGGATTTGGAAAAAATCATCAACGCGCGCACGGGGGTTAAGGTTCTCGGCTTTGATGCTACCGGAGAAAATGCCAAGCGGGCGCGGAATGATGATACGAGCAGCGTGCTGAAGCTGGTCCAGCCGGAGGATCTGGTTAAGTACGGGCTCATTCCAGAGTTCGTGGGCCGGCTCCCCGTCGTTTCCCACCTGGAGGCACTAACGGAGGAGGATCTCATTCATATTCTCACCAAGCCAAAAAACGCGATTCTCAAACAGTACGAGCGGCTCCTCGCCATGGACGGTGTGGAATTTACCGTGGAGGAAGGGGCGGTTCGAGCAATTGCCGCCAAAGCACATAAAATGGAAACGGGTGCCCGTGCGTTGAGATCCATTTTGGAGAGGGCCATGCTCGATGTTTCCTTTGAAATCCCTCAGCGCGCGGACGTTAAGAAGATTGTTATAACCAAAGAGACCATCGAACGGGATGTCCGCCCAACTTATTTCGATGCCAAAACAAATCCCGTCCAACTCGCCGCCGGATAGGAATACCAGCACGCCGAACGATACTTAGGCAGAAGTGCGTACAGCCGGTTTTTTAGCTGCGACCGACGTTGGGTTGCTCCCGATCGTACCTGGCACGCTTGGCGGGATCTTTCAAAATATCATTGGCCTCGTTTAATTCCTGAAACTTTGCGCTGGCATCCGGACTGTTACGATTTTTATCCGGATGCAATTTCATGGCCAGTTTACGGAATGCCCTTCTGATCTCCTCCGAGGTGGCATTCCTACTTACGCCGAGAACCGCGTATAAATCCTTATCCGGGAATTCGCGCTGAATGAATTGTTCGTAACCCGCGCCAGCCGCATTTTCGGAATAGCTACCGCCTTTGGAAGAAAAACCAAAAGGACCTGCGTTGAAAAAACTACTAAAAAATCTAAAGGGATTATCCTCGAAAAATCCGGAAGGATTGCCCTCAGAAAACTGTTGATGGCCACCTTGGGGGCGAGCATTTGCGAAACAACTGTGCATACCACGCAATAACTCGCCTAACGGATCACTGTTACCAAATAACCCGCCCGAAGGATCTCCGGAAAAAGTGAATTGAAACGTACTCCCCGGATGAAACGCCCGGTAACTACTGCGGAAACCCCTCCCATAAGCTTCATTGGAATTCCAAGCGCCCGCCGGCCTCTCATGATACGCCGATCTCGGCGTCGGGCCGCTTTCTGATTGTTCGGACGCATCGGATGTGGCCGTATCCGATTCCGGCCGTTGTTCACGCGGTTGAGCCGCCTCGGCTTTCTCTCTTCTTTCCTTAATCGTGTTTATGATTAGGTAAACGATGGCGGCCATGGCGGATGTGAGGGCAACAAGTCCTGCAATGATCTGCGCTCCATATTGCCGGAATATATTACGAATGGCACATGTGACTGTTGTTTCACCCGTGGGCGACGTTGGAACCGTAAGGTTACCACTCACACTCTTAGACAAATCGTCCGATTGCCTGCCGTGCAAAGGATCTGTAGCTGGATGCGTAAAAGACATTCCGTGGAGGCTTGGATTTTTTGGGAAAATGTCAATAGATTTTTCATAGTTTCGACACCGCAAATATGGCTTTTCGCCCATTTTAATCTTAGCCTTTGAATCCCTCCGCTGGGACTGAAAGTGGGAAAAATTTTCCGACGGGATGGCAGAAATGCTTGCCCTGCCCCCGAAGCTGGGAGTGATGAGTAACCATGAATTACAAGCCCATTGACCTCATCGCATCGAATGTGCAGGCGTTGATCGATAGGGAAGGGCTTGAGCGGAAATTGGCCAGCGGACGGCGGTTGCGCATAAAGCTGGGCGTGGATCCCACCCGACCCGATTTGACCTTTGGCCACCTGGTGGTTTTCAACAAATTACGGCAGTTTCAGGATTTGGGACACACGGCAATCTTCCTCATCGGTGACTTCACCACCACCATCGGCGACCCATCCGGGCGGTCGGACACGCGGCCGATCCTAACTCCCGATGAAATCGCGCAGAATGCAAAAACCTATCTGGACCAAGCATTTAAAGTTTTGGACCTGGAACAGACGGAAGTGCGATACAACAGCGAATGGTACCGGGCCATGTCCCTGGCGGATTTGCTTCAACTGGCCAGGGAGATGACGGTTGCGCAACTTATTGAGCGGGACGACTTTGCCAAGCGCTACCGGGAAAAAACACCCATTAGCCTGGTGGAGTTTCTCTACCCGCTCATTCAGGGCTATGATTCCGTGATGCTACGAGCGGATTTGGAAATGGGCGGCAGCGATCAACTTTTCAACATGCTCGTGGCCCGCGCCCTGCAAAAGAATCGTGGCATGGAGGAACAGGCCGTGCTCTGCATGCCGCTGCTGGTGGGACTCGATGGCAATCGCAAAATGTCAAAAAGTTTTGGGAATTACATCTCATTCAATGATTCCGCGCGGGACATGTTTGGCAAAATTATGTCCATTCCGGATGAAATCATGACGGCATACCGTCGACTTTTACTATGCGAGTCTGAGGAGGCAATTGGTCGCATGTCTCAAATGCACCCCATGGAGGCAAAAAAGGACCTGGCCGGAAGATTGGTTGCGCGATTTTATGGAAACGACGCAGCAGTGGGGGAGCGGGAGGAATTTGAGCGGGTTTTTTCCCGAAATGAATTACCCGCGGAAATGGCGGAAATTGTTCTATCAACGGATCGGACGTCATTGCTCGATGCGCTTGCTCTGTCCGGGGCTTTTCGCGGAAGGAATGAAATTCGACGGCTTCTCGAGCAGGGTGCTGTCCGCGTGAACAATGAGCGAATTTTGGATCCGGAATATGCCCTATCGGCGGGGCAGGGGCTGGTTATCCAGGTGGGGAAAAAGCAATTTTTTAGTGTCAAATAGTGACGTTAAATATAAGAATAGAAGTAATGGAATCACATTTGCCATTTGAAAGACCTCTGGTGACCCTCGAGAAACAGCTGGAGGATCTGCGGCAGCAATCTCAGGAGTCGCACATTGATTTTTGCGAGGAAATCGCGGCCATAGAACGCAAGATCGAAGCCGTTCGACGGGATGCCTATGAGCAATTGGGGATTTGGGAGCGCATTCAGTTGGCCAGGCATCCTCGACGGCCCTATGCATTGGACTATATTGAGCGGCTATTTTGTAATTTTGAAGAAATTCACGGAGATCGGCTTTTCGGGGATGACGGTGCCATGGTGTGCGGTCCAGCCATGTTCCTGGGGGCGCCGATGATGGTTATCGGGCAACAAAAAGGCCGGGATGTGAAGGAGAACATTCGGAGAAATTTTGGCTGCCCGCACCCCGAAGGCTATCGCAAGGCACTGCGAGCCATGAAGTTGGCCGAAAAATTTTCCATGCCCATCCTGTGCCTCATTGACACCTCCGGAGCCTACCCGGGAGTTGGCTCGGAGGAACGTCATGTAGGGGAGGCCATTGCGGTTAATATTCGTGAAATGAGTATGTTGCGGGTTCCCATCATCGGCGTGGTTATCGGTGAAGGTGGCTCCGGTGGCGCACTGGGTATTGGCGTCGTTGACCGCTTGCTTATTTTTGAAAATGCCTACTATTCTGTAATTTCCCCAGAAGGCTGCGCGGCGATTCTGTGGAAGGACCGGGCAAAGGCTCCGGAGGCGGCGAAAGCGTTGCGGCTGAGTCCTCAGCAGTTAATTGATTTTTCCATCGCCGATGAGGTCTTACCCGAGCCCACTGGCGGTGCGCACCTCGACTACGATGCGGCTGCTAACACGCTCAAAAAGACCATTTCTAAGCATTTGAATGAACTTTTGCCATTTGTCCCGCAAGACCTTATAGATTCTCGCCATGCCCGCTATCGAAAAATTGGCCAAATCAACCTTCTCATTTAATTCGGCACTTTAACAAAATTTTTCCGCTTGCGATGCTCACAGCAAAGCCTGATGATTTTTAATGCGAGCGGGAATTTTTCTTGTTGCATCGCAGATATTTACTGCCAAATTCGCATCTACCATGAAATATACATGCTCATCGTTGAAAATCGCCTTTACAATTTTGCTTGCCAACCCACTGCAATGTCATTTCTTACGGGAAAAAGATTACGCGCATGCATGCAAAGTTTCTGACAGTGGAAGAACGGAAGGATTTGCGCAAAATGCATCACGGCGAAAAAAATCGTCGGGTCGCCGACCGCATTAAGGCGTTTTTGATAGCGGATTCCGGATGGTCCTATCGGGACATTGCGGAGGCGCTGCCTTTGGATAATTAAAGCAAACGGGTATCATATCAGCGGCAATTGCATGGTCATAAAATTTTTCTTGCTAAATGAGCATAATTTAGGAGAAAATAACACACAGTATGAATGTCCCAGTTATTTCCTTGAGTGCGCCATCGGATGTGAACCATATGTGTCCGTCGCTGCGCGGGCGCTTTGCAATTTTGTGGGAGATCGTAAAAACTTTACCACAACGTATTTCCAGCGTGTTCCGCC
>JAIRLM010000041.1 GCA_031259325.1 Puniceicoccales bacterium | reverse complement strand
TTGCGGCCGGATGCATGAAATTCGTGCACGGTGAAGTGGTTAAGTTCCTCCTTCCACTGATCCAACAGCGTGCGCTGGAACATTTTGTCCCGCGTCCCCCAGAGCGCCAGAAATTTTTTATGGGCCAAAATGGGCATGCGGCCGGCGATTTCCTCGAGCCAGGCGCGATCCTCTTCATTCCAGGCGTAGGGTAGATTTTCAATGAAAGTATGCGTTGGTATCCGGTCGTGGCGCTGACGGTAGGGCCAGCGGTAGCCCTTTCGGGAATAGCTGCCAATGTCCGTCGAAAATGCCGTGCCAAGGACTGGCAAATTGAGCCATTCGACGAGAAATTTTCCAAGCATGCCCATGGTGTAAAAAGAATAGGAAAACGGCGGCAAAAAATCCGGGAAGCAGCTGCCATTGAGGAGAATAATGCGATTTACCCGTTCCGGCCAGCGCTGGGCAATGATCATCCCGGGGACCGCACCCCAACCGTGCAACACGAGGCTGAACTTTCCCACGTTCATTTTTTTCAGAAAATCAACGGCATTTTGGGAAATGGTCCGCAGCGAGTAGGGGTATCTTTCCGGCTTGTCGGAAAACCCAAAACCGAGGTAATCAAAGGCCAAGCAGCGGAATTGGTTGCGCAAAGCGGAGATGAGATTGCGGAAAAAAAATGACCAGAGAGGGATGTCGTGTAAAAAAAGCGTCAGGTTTTCCAATCCCTCGTCAACGTAGTGGACCCGATGTCCGTTGGGCAAAGTAACATAGCGGTTTGTAAATGGATAATAGGCCCGCACGGCTTCAGGTAAAATGTCGCGCATTCGTTCAAAGTTAAAAGCTGCTCAGGTGGAGTCAAATATGGATTTGGCGGCCTTTTGCACCCCGGCGATGGGATGAAAACTGAAAAAACTTGTCCGTTCGTTGAAATGGGGACAAATTTTGTCTGAAAATGAAAATTTCAGTGGAATGCGGTGCGTTAAGCACGGGATTGCAACAAGTTATGAACGTTGTGGCCCAACGACCGGTAATGCCCATCCTGGGAAACGTCCTCTTGGAGGCAGACGCGGGACAGCTGACCATGACCACTACCAATTTGGACTGCAGCATCCGTTGCTCCATCGGCGCCGAAATTACAGAACCCGGGAAGACAACGGTCAACGTGCGTAAGTTTGCATCCATCGTCAAATCCCTCCCGTGCGCGGACGTGGATTTGGAAATGTTGGCGCCAGGGAAACAGTTAAAAGTTTCCGGTGGCGGATCCGTTTTTCGCATCATCACCGCCGATGCCGCCGATTTCCCACCATTACCCGCCTTCGACGCAGCTCAAACGTTTTCCATGGAAGCGGCGGATTTGCGCCAGATGATTTCCCATGTGGCCTACGCCCAATCCGCGGATGACCACCGGCAAATCCTCAATGGCATATATTTTAACTTTTCCGACGGCCGTATGACTCTGGTTGCCACGGACGGCCGCCGGCTGTCAACGGTGTGGAAGGAGATCTGCGTCCCTGATGGATTTTTTATTGTTCCCAGCCTAACCGTCGAAGAGTTGGAAAAGCTCCTGGCCAGTGGCACCGAGGTCCACCTCTCTTTCAATGCCCGCCAAGTCGCGTTTCACGTCGCATGCAAGTCAATCTCTGGCCCGTCGTCCACGTACATCATCTCCAAGGTAGTTGAGGGGAATTATCCCAACTACAAGCAGGTGATCCCCGGCAGCGCCGATTCCCGCGTGCGTATCAACCGGGAACTTTTTCTTTCCGCCATACAGCGGGCGGCTCTGGTCACGAGCGATATGAGCAAATCGGTAAAATTGACTTTCGGTGAAAATTTTTTGGAAATTTCCGCGTCCAGCGCGGAGTACGGCGATGCCCGGGAGCGGCTGGCCGTCGTCCATGAAAGTCGGCAATCGGTTGAAATTGGATTTAACCCTCGCTACCTGGTGGAACCACTGCGCGCCTTGAAGGATGACGAAATTATCTTCGAGTTCCGGGATCATTTGAGCGCCGGAGTAATCCGCAATGACGGCAATTTTCTCTGCGTTATCATGCCCCTGCGTCAGGGGGTCTGATACTTGCCGATGGGGTCATTGCGTGTGACATAGCGCATTGCGAGAAATTGAATTTCAATCGCACGATATGCGTCAGTCGACGAAACATGGGCGAATATGCGATTCTCATTGAGTTTCCTTTGTCGAGTTTCTTAGTTCCGTGGCATACATGAAGCGTACACACTGCTGTGGAGAATTGATGGTCCAGCACGCGACATCGTCGGTGGATCTCGTTGGATGGGTTCACGCCAAGCGAGACCATGGGGGATTGTTGTTCATCGATTTGCGCGACCGGACGGGGCTGATTCAGCTGGTTGTTAATCCCCAGCAATTCCCCGATTTGGCCAGCCTTCACCTTGAATCTGTAATCGAGGTGGAGGGAACGGTGGTTCTTCGCTCGGCGGAAACGGTGAATGAGCACCTGCCAACGGGGCAAATCGAGGTGTCCGTGGAGCGAGTTATTGTCCGCAATGCCAGTGACGTGCTGCCGTTTTCCCTGGAGGAATCCCGGGCGGAAAATGTTTCCGAGGAGATGCGCCTGACCTATCGTTACTTGGATTTGCGCCGGCCGAGCAACTACCAGCGACTCTTACGGAGGCACCAAATCGCAGCGACCGTGCGTAACTATTTGAATAATAATGGCTTTCTCGAAATTGAATTGCCCATTTTATTCAAAACAACCCCCGAAGGCGCCCGCGAATTCCTCGTGCCAAGCCGTGTCAATCCGCAGCAATTTTACGCCCTGGCCCAGTCGCCCCAGCAATACAAGCAAATGCTCATGGTGGCGGGTGTGGAGCGTTACTATTCCATCGCCCGGTGTTTTCGCGATGAAGATTTGCGCGCCGATCGGCAGCCGGAATTTACCCAAATCGACCTGGAAATGTCGTTCATCGAGGCGGAAGATATTCACAATTTAATCGAGGGCACGCTGCAACGCGTTTGGAAGGAAGTGCTACGGATGGACTTACAGCTTCCATTGAAACGCATGCCCTTTCGCGAAGCCATGGACCGGTTCGGATCCGACAAACCCGACACGCGCTTTGACCTGGAAATTAAGGATGTTACCGGCATTTTTGTCCAATCGTCGTTTAAAGTTTTTGCCGACGTGATCGCAAACGGCGGCGTCATTAAAGCCATCAATGGTAAAGGGTTAGCGGATTTGACCCAGGGCGAGCTGAAGGCATTGGAAGATAGCGCCAAGGCAATGGGGGCCAAGGGTTTGGCATTCATTCGCGTGGAAGAATCCGGGTGGAAATCTCCCGTTTCAAAATTTTTCACAGACCAGGAAAAGGCAGCTCTTGCAGGGGCATTATCAATGGAGGCGGGTGACGTGGTATTTTTTGCCGCCGAAAAATGGGAACGGGCGTGTACAATTTTGGGCCGCATTCGGACGGATTGCGCCGCGCTGCTCCAACGAAGGGGCCGGCTTTCCATCGACGGGAACCGCTTTGATTTGCTTTGGATTGTCGATTTTCCGTTGCTCACCTATGACGAAGAAACCGGCCGATACGTGGCTACGCACCACCCGTTTACCGCACCGGTTCCCGATGATATCAAACTTTTGGACACCAATCCGCATGCCGTCCGCGGGCAGCATTATGATTTGGTAATGAACGGTGTAGAGCTGGGTGGTGGGAGCATCCGGATCCACAGTTGCGACCTGCAGCGGAAAATATTCCACGATATTTTAAAAATTCCCCATGAGGTCGTCGAGGACCGGTTTGGCTATATGCTGCGCGCGTTTCGTTTTGGCGCCCCTCCCCACGGGGGTATTGCCCTTGGGTTGGATCGGTTTGCGGCCATGCTTTCTGGAACAACTTCCATCCGCGACGTGATTGCATTTCCCAAAACCCAGCGCGGCCAGGATCTCATGTGCCAATCCCCGTCACCGGCGTCACAAAAACAACTTCGTGAGCTGCACATTGCGTTTAAATAAGCGAAAAAATTGCGAAATATTCAATTTTACAACTTCGCCCTTCGAAAATAGTGTAACATTGGGGATAAGTTGTTTAGCAAAAATCGTAGTTTTACCAATAAAATTCCTTTTTTCCGTTTTTATGGGTGGTTGTTTGGCGTTGCGACAGGGCGCATCTGCAATTTGAGCAATTTTTGATACTAGTCAGGCGGCGTTTTCGCACACGAAAGTGTATTGCCTTCTGGTCTGGCGCTCACGTTGTGTGGATGGCATGGTTGAGCAGGCGGTATTGCATGGCTTCGATGAGGTGAATCGTGCTCACGCATTCCGTTTCTTCCAGGTCGGCAATGGTCCGCGCAACGCGGAGAATTTTTCCATAGGCGCGGGCTGAAAGTGCACCGGTGTCCATCGCTTGCCGCAAAAGCGACTGTTCCTGCTCTCCAAGTGAACAAAAACGGCGCAATTGGTTTTCGCCCAATCGGGCGTTGCATGAAAACGTATGATTTTTGTACCGAAGGATTTGCACCTGCCTGGCCCGTTCGACGCGTTCGCGAATTTGTTCTGACGTTTCCCTCAACGTATTTTGAGTTGTTGTAAGCGCGGTCGTGGGCACGGGCGGAACTTCAATATGCAAATCAACGCGATCTAGAAGCGGGCCACTGATTTTGCCCAAATATTCCTGAATTTGCCGTTGAGAACAGCGGCAATGATGAATTTTTGATCCATAATAGCCACAGGGGCAGGGATTCATGGCGGCGATGAGGGTAAATTCGCAGGGAAATTTCATCTTCCCGAAGCTGCGGGAAATGATAATTTTACCGCTGTCCATGGGCTGTCGCAGGGATTCCAAGGTCGTACGGGAAAATTCTGCCAATTCGTCCAGGAACAATATGCCATGGTGAGCAAGAGAAATTTCTCCTGGGTGGGGGTTGCTACCCCCGCCGACCAAGCCAACCCGGCTAATTGTGTGATGGGGTGCGCGAAATGGCCTGGAAAAATGCCGAATTTCTTCCCCGTGCATCTGTCCCGCCGCTGAATAAATGCCCACGATGTCGATAAATTCCTCCGTTGTTGGCAGGGGCATGATCGTCGGAATGCGCTGGGCGAGCATGGATTTGCCAACGCCCGGACTGCCAATCATGAGCATGTTATGTCCACCGGCCACGGCGATTTCGGCCACCCGCTTGACCCGCTCCTGCCCAATAATGTCAGAAAAATCCAACAGTTCCAGATTTGCCGGCTGATTGTGGTCGAATTTGGTATTTTGCACGAATGCTTTGGTTTCTCGCCGGGTCCGTGAGTCGAGTCCAAGCAATCGGATGGCCTCAGCCAGTGTCTCCACCCCGTAGATTTCCACGCCGTCGATCAGGGCTGCCTCTCGAGCGGACTCCCGGGGAAGCAAAACGGCTCGCCTGCCCATTTGCCGCGCCTGAATAGCCAGTGCGATTGCCCCGCGGATTGGCAAAATGCGCCCAGACAGACTCAATTCCCCGGCAATGAGGAAATCATCGGCGCATTCAACGGAGATTTGACCACTGGCCCAAAGTATGCCCAGCGCAATTGGGAGGTCATAAATGGGACCTTCCTTGCGCATGTTTCCCGGCGATAGGTTTATGGTTGTTCGCGTATGGGGAAGTTTGAATTTGCTGCTTTGCAGGGCGGAACAGACCCGGTCCATGGATTCCTTCACCGCCGCATCCGGAAGTCCCACGAGAACGAAGCGCAATTCCCCACGCTCGCCCATATTGACTTCAATTTCAACGGGATAGGAGGTAATCCCCCAAAGCGCACCGGAGTGAATTGTCGACAACACAATGATAATGATAAACTATTGATTTTAAAAGACAAGATAATTTTTATAAAAAATTTCATTAAAATTCTGAATTGAAAAAACTTGACCCCCGTCTATAGGATTATAAAATGATATCTGGTTATGGGCGCAACAGGGAGAAGACGCGATATGACTTGCAAAAGTAATCTCTATAATAATTTCTTGACTTAGATCCTGTGAAAATACGGTTTCTAAAATTTTCGTCTAAAAATGCCCAGTGGTGGCTAGTTGCGCATAATGGAAACGCTTAGTTGGCCATAAACTCAATATGCGCATTCGTTAGCTGTTTTTGTAAGGAAAATCCGCTCGATTTTTTGAAAAAAACCGGAAGGCCTCCACGGATGTCTTTTGCGGTGACATTGATCATATACATCCGGTTCCTTTTGAGTCGTAGAAAGGATTTCGCGGCGTTTGATTTCGGTTGTGATGGAAAACTTTTGCGGGCAATTTTTCCAGAAATGACTAGCTATTCTGCTTTTCTGCGTAGAATCCCGCTTCTCGGTGAAATTTTGGAAAAAATTTTCCAAACTGCCGGCGGGACAAATTCTTTCATCCTCGACTCCACTTCATTTAAGATATATGAAAACGTTCGTTTTTGCATTTGCCGACTATTTCCAGATTTTGCCGAATGGGCGTATTCTTCAACGCGTAAGGTTTTTGGCTTTAAGCTTCATATAGCAATCGATGGGCAAGGAAAAATTGTGGCATTTCGCCTGATCAGCGGTAACCGCCACGATAGCGACAGCTTTTCCAATTTCGGTCTTGGGGCGCGGCGCAGGCGACAATCGTCGTTGGTATGCTTGCATTAAATCTAGGAATTTAAATTTAGAAATTATTATAGAAATGAGTTTTGCAACTCACATTATAATTTTAATTTGCAAACTTGGATTTCTTCCGGAAAGAGACACGGTTCCAAGGGGAGTCGACGCGGGCCATGTCAATGGAAATGATCGGTCATAAAAAACGCTTGCTTTTTGTTGTGCGAACGAGGATAGTTAGAGTATCCCATTGGGATGTGGATTTCGCATCACGAATGTAAATGGTGCGTTTGGCCTGCGTTAGGAGTGGGCAAATCATGCAACGGGATTGCAGATATTATCATTTAATTAGGAGAAAGTAATAATGCCTGAATTTAAGGATTCAGTCCCCGCAAGACAGGCGGAGGAATTGGTTACGACCGTAGATTTTAACTCTCAAAACCAATCACGGCGCCGGAGGAGGCACCCAATTGGTCGAGAAAATATGGGGAAAAGGACGCACGCATCGGTCCATGTTGGCCCATGGGACGGGGTAATTTCCCGCGACATGGTTCAGGAACGCATGGACCGCATGGCAGCGGCGAATAAATCGGAGGAATCCGGCGGCGAGCAAAAAAACTCAAAATGTTATTCGACGGAAGTTATCGGGAAGCCGTCCCCTTACAAAAACGATGGACCCGCGAATCAAAGGGGCCGGTCTGGCCACGCTTGCAAATGCCACGGGACGCATTCGCCGGATGGAAATTGTGGCGCTAGAAAGGGTATTTTTCGGAAAATGCTAGGAGCTATTTGGCCATTCAAGCGCGCCGACAAAGGGAACGAAGCGGGCGGAGAGGAAAAAAGCATGCGCCAACGGGGCTGCGGTGGCCGACATTTTCGCCCGAGAAACCGATCGACTCAGCAACGATCCCAACCGCCGAATGCGCGGTAATTCTCCGCGGACAAATTCAAAGATTTGCCTATTTCGCACCGCGTCCTTTGACTGATTGGTGGTCACGGTTGGAATCTTGGCAGGCTGGCTTCGATTTGTGAATTTGTCCGTCGGAGCCGGAATCCATTGGCCGTTGACGTTGAAATGGCTTCGTCTCTTTCATTTTTTCAATGAAACGCGTTGCCATTGCATGCGGGGGAACTGGTGGACATCTAACCCCGGGAATTGCCCTGGCCCAGGAACTGGAACAGCGAGGCTGCGTGACTACGCTTTTTATTAGTTCCAAATCCGTTGATCGACGACTTTGCGAGCACTATCCAACATTCAATTTTGTTTCCATCCCCGGGTGCGCCTTTCGTTGGCGGCCCATTGGCTTTTGCAGATTCATTTTCAAAACCCTGCGGGCGTTTACTTACGCATGGAAGCATTTGAGGAAACACCCGGATTCGGTTGTCATCTCCTTCGGGGGGTTTTCGGCCGTTGGGCTATGCCTCGCCGCGTTCGTCCGCCGCCGGCCCATTTTCCTCCACGAGGCCAACTTACACATGGGGCGGGCCATCCGCTGCCTCGCGCCATTGGCCAAAAAAGTTTATCTGCCCCAGGGGCTCAAGGAATCGGCAACATACCGGCTTCGGGAAAAATACGTACCCATGGGTTATCCCGTCCGCCGGGATTTTTCGCCACTTCCAAGAGCTTCCGCCCGCACACTCTTGGGGCTTCCCGATTATGGTCGATGCCTGGTCATATCCGGGGGAAGCCAGGGGGCAAATGCCCTGGTGGAGTGGGCCCACGGGCATGAGACTCGGCTGGTTAATCTGGGCTACCACATCATTTGTTTGACGGGATTGAATGGCATGCAAACGGAAACCAAGCCGCGCGCCATGGGTGGACCGATTTATCACAGTCGCTACGAACCTTTTAGTGATCGTATGAACGTGCTCTATTCTGCGGCGGATCTGGTTATTTGCCGCGCCGGCGCCGGAACCATCGCAGAACTCATCCGGTGTCACACGCCCGGCATTCTCGTTCCCTATCCTTCCGCCACGGGTGATCATCAAACGCTTAATGCCCGTGCCCATGCAGAGGCGGGTATGGCTATTTTATTACCGCAGAACGAGTTATCGGAACTTTTTTCCGTGGTCGAAGCCTTGGACGATAGGGCGTTCCAGTCCATGCGGGCAATTTTGACCAAATTTGACCAATCCATCGGCAATCCTGCCGTCGCGTTGGCAGATGGCGCCATCGGCCGGTGAGTGAACGAAAAACGATTAATTTACAGAGCTTCACGCGATCGTTATTTAAGAAAATACTGATGGATATGTAACTTTTTCACTTGCCCAAATCTACGATACCGTTGAGAAAATCAGGGAGGGAGTTGTATGGGCATATTTGACGACCCAAAAACGACTGTAAAATTTTGGAAAGAAAAAATTTACAAACCGAAGCGGCAGAACGCACATGGGGAGACTGTAATCTCGCGGTATTTTTATGCTAGATTTTCCCATGAAAAAAAGACGATAAATCTCTGTCTGCAAACTGGTAACGCGTTGGAGGCGGCAAAAAAAGCCAGGGATGCTTACGTTTTACTAAAAGCCGAGGGCCGGGAGGCCATGCAGGAGGTTTATCGGGCTAGAAGTTCACTGGACACGATTCATGATGTATTTCGGTATATGCTTCTACCGGCCCTTGGGCTTCACCTTGAGGACTTAGCCGACACGGACGACGACGCGGGCGTTTCTGACCTTACACCGGGGCCAAAACGTCTCCGATGATGTTTCGCGACGCACGTAAAAAAATGTGAAAAATAGAGGCGCTTGGGGTAAAAATTAATTTTGCGGGCGCGAATTTTGCAGAATACAGAGCTTTTCGGCCAGAAGGGCAAAAGCGCCGTTGCCCAAGACGTTAAGGGCCGTTATAATGGGACAGGCGAACATATTGATGGCGAAAACGGTCGAGCACATTTCCCCATTGAACTGCAGGTAGCGTTCTAAAATGGGCAACATGACAAGGATACTTCCCCCTGGAATGCCAACGACGGAAAATTTTGCCACCAATGTCCATATAATGAACGCCCCGATGGATAGGATCGATGGGAATGGAATCCGATGACCGGCCATGATGGCGAAGGCTAGAATGGCGATGGTGAAGTTATTCCCGATGAGATGAACATTCGCACTCATGGGGACCATGGAACGGGCGAGCGTTTTGTCCCTCCCATTGCGTCCCACACATTCAATGGTAATCGGCATTGTCGCGGCGGATGACATGGTGCAAAAGGCGCAAGAAACGGCGGGAATCATGTTTTTGACGCAGCGGCAAAGCACTCGCCCCGAAAATCCAACCGCCCATGCGTAAAGGAATAAAATGTACAATAAACTTACAACAATGACGATTCCAAAAGGTACGGCGTAGTTTCTGAAAAAAGCGACCAATGACCCTTCATGGCAAATTTTCAACGTGAAGCCGAAAATGAACGCCGGGAGGCTGTACGATATGGCGCGAAGGATTTTTGCGATGAGTCGGATGAAAATTTCGTTCGCCCGCTGGGAAAAATTCGTAAAGTATCGCGGAAGTAAAATCCCCGCCAAAATTCCGCTCAACATGGCCAGGTCATTGCGAATTATTACCGGCAGCCTGACGGCAAATAATGGGAGCAATTCGGTTACGGTGGACGGGGATGCAAATGCCATCGGCGCCTTGTAAAAAAGGAGTCCGATGCCAGAACCGACCGAAGTAGTGACCAAATTGGATAGGCAAATGAGCAGCAATATGCGTGCGATAATGCGCGGCGCGTTCTTTGAAAAATAAACACACGCTCCGAAAAGAAGCATAAAGATAACAAACGGCAAAAGAAACAGTATAATTTCCTTTATCGCCAGGCTAATGCCCAGGAAAAACCTTTGCCCGGAAAGACACATCACCGGCTCAATGAACGGTGTAGCAAACATGATAAAGAGTAACAAAAATGGCATTTTGCCCAACTTCATTGGGAGAACCTTGATAAAAAATGGTTATTTTGAAATACTTTTTTGTAAATAGTATCGAAAAAAGTCCGATGTTGCCATCCGGGAGAATTTCAAATCCACTTTCCCATGCTCCAAGCGGAAGGTGTCACATATCAAATTGGCACAAGGGTGCTTTTTAATGACATTTTCTTTTCCATCCCGGACGGCACCAAGGTGGGAATCGTCGGCCCAAACGGCGTTGGGAAGACGACCCTATTCCGCCTACTTCTCGGCGAAATCACACCGGATCGGGGGGAAATTTCCCGACCACAAAATTACCGCTTTGTCCACGTGCGCCAGGAAATGGATGACGGGCGAAAAACAGCCCTCGATCTGGTGCTTGGCGCGGACGGAGAATTAACCCGTCTGCGAGCTCTACTTGAGGATGATTCGGCCGTTGACGGAAACCAGCTGGCGGATTTGTACGACCAGTTTGCAACCATCGGCGGGTTTGACGCAGAGGCACGGGCGGCGATTATCCTTTCCGGGCTTGGGTTTTCGGAGGCAATGATGCGGCGGCCTCTGGGAGAATTTTCCGGTGGTTGGCGCGTCCGGGCTGCACTGGCGTCCACACTCTTTGCCCCCTCGGACTGCCTTCTCCTGGATGAGCCCACCAATCATTTGGATTTCGAAACGGCCATCTGGTTGGAAAACCACCTAAAACGCACGAACAAGGCCATGCTCATCATATCCCATGAAAAGAGTTTTCTAAATAATGTCTGCGACCACATTCTCTACCTACGTGACGCAACGGCGCAGCTATTTCACGGGAATTACGACACCTTTCGTTCCACATTTGAAAACCTGCAGCGGACACAAAGGGCGGAAGGCGTGGCATTGGAGCGGAAGCGGGAACATTTGCAATCCTTTGTGGATCGTTTTCGCGCGAAGGCATCAAAGGCAAAACAGGCGCAAAGCCGCATGAAGATGCTGGAAAAGCTGGGCAATCCACCGCCGCCGCCGGCGATTTACGCGGTGGCCTTTCAATTTCCGCCCCCAACGCCGAAAATTGACCGCCGCTTCGTTTCCGCGGAGAATATTGTGCTGGGATACGGCGGGCCACCGGTACTCAACGGGGTAAATTTGCAAATCAACGACGGGGATCGGATTGCCCTACTCGGCGCCAACGGCAACGGAAAATCCACCCTGGCCAAGGCGCTCGCTCGCCAGCTCGCGCCTGCGGAAGGAACGTTGGAATACGCCCGCTCGCTCAAAATTGCCTATTTTGCCCAGCACCAGGAGGAAGTTTTGGACCTGGATAAAACGCCCGTGGAGGTTTTTCAGATTCTGCGGCCTGGGCAAACGGAAACACAAATTCGTGGCCAACTCGCCCGCTTTGGAATCGTAAAGGACCGCAGCGTAACCCGCATCGGCCACCTTTCCGGCGGAGAAAAAACGCGTCTTCTGCTGGCCATCGCCACCCTGGATCAGCCGCATTTGCTTATCCTCGACGAACCGACCAATCATTTGGACGTCGAAGCCAGAGAAGCGTTGGTACAGGCAATTAACGGCTATTCCGGGGCGGTATTGCTCGTAACCCACGATTTTCAGACGCTCCGGGACACATGCCGGGATTTTTACATCGTCGACGGCGGTACGTGTCGGAAGTTCAACGGCTCACTGGAAGGCTACGTGGATTGGCTCTTGGAACGCGGTTCCGATTCGGGCGGCAAAAAAGCTGTGAAAAGTCCGTCGCCCCGGCCCCAAAAGGAAACGCCATCGAATGCGGAACGGCGCACGAAGGAAATTAGTCAACAATTGGAAGAGAAAACGGCGGCGTTGAAGGGGGTGGAAAATGAACTGGCCGCCGAATTTAAGGAGGAGACCTATCAAAAATTTCTTTGGCTACAGGAGGATATTCAAAGGTTGGAAGCAACTTACATGGAGCTCCTGGGCGAGGTTGAAAACGGCGGCCGTTGACTTCAAAGGGACAAACAATAAGAATTTTCATGCGTTTTTTGAATAACTTGCAAAATTGCCACTTTTCCGATTAACTCGTCTTGTGGCGGAGAATGGGCATTCGAAGGAGGCGTATGTGTCAGATGATGCCGTGCTTGTCAATTATGCGCCGGCGGATGAGTATGTCATTTTTAACGTAGAATCCGAGACAATCGGCCGGGATCGGCGCCCAATCCATGTGGCTTTCATGGAAACAGACGGCACCGCCAGGCGGGAGTTTTTCAAATTCATGGCTCAGACCTGCATCATGGTCGTGCTTGTCATGGGCGGTGTTTACTTCATTCAGCAAAGCTACAACGGGGATGCCACACTCTATGCCGCCGTTGATGGGGTATCTTCAGCGGCGGTGGCCGACAGTGGCGAAACTTTTCTTCCATCCCGCATTCGTGTGGTCGGTCCGGGAACGGGGACGATGAAAAATTTGATGGCCGGCTCGCTGGATAGTGCCATCCGGGCCTTGGACGTGCGCGGGGCACGGGTATCCGCAAGTGGTTCTCGGGCGCTCATTGGAACCCAAGTGGTTAAACCCGGTGATTCGATCTGGGTGGGTTTGCAAAGGGTAGTTTTCAAAGGCATCGCTGGAGAAAAAATGGTCTTTGAAGACGCCTCCGGGAAATCCTATCTGAGAAATTTACAAGCCGCTCCAAGAAAAAACGACATGGACTTTTAATAAACATCAACCTGAGATTAAATTTTGTGGAAGACAAAATTTTAAGCTATGTTACCACCGCCGCATGCCTATTGGCGAATTGGCCGACGGTAAGCGCTATCACCTGCACCATCAGGGAAGTTGACATTTTTGATGTAAAATTTTTCTCAAAAACAAAAGCGCTCCACCCGGGAGAAGGCTCTACGACCCGAAATTTCTTGGGTGCAGGGCCTGGATTTGAACCAGGGACCTTCAGGTTATGAGTCAAATTTTACACGCATTTTCACCGTTTCGCTATGTTTCACGACGCCGCTATGAGCATGGTGTTCATCAGGGTTTGCAAGCTTTTTCTGTGAAATTGTTACAAAGCGAAACGAATTGAGATTTTGAGGGCATTTGTAGACACATCCATGGACACATTTTTGGGGTAGAGCATCCGCTCTTTTGGCGGATGCTCATTTGACGCGGGAAATCGAAAAAATCCAAATCCAACGGAAGGCCTTGCGGCGAATTTACTTACGCCCACAAATCAAAATATTTTTGAAAAACATAGGCTTTGCCATTCCGTTGCGTGGAGATCTCGTTCAAAATACCCATGGATTGGAGTCGTTTTAAGGCTGCTCGAGCTGTTGGCGGGGTTAATTTTGCTTCGCGGGCGAAGGTCCTGACTGAAATTTGCGGAATTTTTTTAAGGCATTCAAAGGCAGCCAATGCGGAAAAGCGACTTGGGCCTAATGCGGCAATTTTGCTCACGCATTCATCGAAAAGGAAACCAATGGCATTGATGGTTTCTAAAGCTTTGCGGGCAGCTGCTGCGACTCCCTCCAGGAAAAATTTTAACCACGCTTCCCAATCGCCTTTTTCGCGGACCCGATTGAGTAAGTCGTAATACACGGTTCGATTCTGTTTGAAATGAAGACTAGGGTAGAGGACCGGCTCCGTGAGCATTCCGAAATTGCAGAGCATCAAAGTGATGAGCAGCCTCCCGACGCGCCCGTTTCCGTCGAGGAATGGATGGATGGTCTCGAATTGCGCATGGGCAACCCCCGTGCGAACGAGTAGCGGAACGGATTCATCGTACCAGTATTGCTCCAAATTATTCAATGCGGGTAACATTTCCTCCGGCGCGGGTGGTACGAAGAAAGCATTTCCAGGACGGCTTCCTCCAATCCAATTTTGCGAGCGACGGAATTCCCCGGGTAATTGGTTTTTTCCCCGCGTCCCTTGTAGGAGAATGCCGTGGATTTCCCGTAAAAGCCGCAAAGAAAGGGGGAGCTTGCCGCGAATGCGCTCCAGTCCGTAATGTAACGCTCGAACATAATTGGAAGCTTCTTCCACATCATCCAGCGAAACAGACGGTTTTTGTGAATTTTCAAAGAGCAGTAGGTCATTGAGTGAGCTCTGCGTCCCCTCAATTTGCGACGAAAGCACCGCTTCCTGCCGCACGCACATGTACAAAAACAATGATATGTTTGGTATCAAATTGGTTGCGCCATTGAGCTGCCCCAATGCGAAAGCTGCCTGTTCCATCAGTGGATAAATCGCATCCAAATCCAATCTCATTGGCAATTTGGTGGGTACATGGGAGCGGTATGTTTCTTCGCCTGTTTTGTGAATTCTGTAGGTTCCAGCCCGGGACATACTTTTCTCCATGGGGGAAATTAAGAAAAGTTAGTCAATTAATTTTTCTTACGCATGGCCCCTAAAGGCTGCAACTTTTCGTTTTTTGATATAGCTGAAGGCTTCAAGGGGGAAAGGCCAAACAGCCCCCACAAAGGAATTCACGGCCAGAAATCGTTCCATCCAGATGGCTATTCGACCACGGTCCCAAATTGCACCATATATAGGCCTTCTATAAAAGTCCAATCTCTAGCATGTTGCTCTGCGTGAAACGCGAAGTTCTAGGTCACAATTTTAACTTTTGCAGGAAATTCAACATAAACGCGCTCCAATGCCAGTACCTTTCCAAAAACTTAGTTCGACAAACGGTGGACAAAAGACGTCTCTCCGCGTCGTGCGAAAAGTCACTATTCGCGGTGAGTTGAAGCAAAAGCCCTAAGTGTCAAATTTTGTATTGACAGTTTGTCAGCGATTTTTTCATACTTCCAGGGAGGGTATGTTATGGAGCGAGCTCTATTTTCTTCTTTTTTAGCGAAGCCGCCTATAGGTGATGCTGGAGTTTTAGTTGAGAAAGACGGGGACGTGAAATATTTATCCATCAAACTTAACCCGCAGATGATGCGATTAATTACTATTATTATAAATAAATCATTAAACAAGGCAGAAATTGAAGAGGGATCTTGGGATGTTCTTAAAAACGGCGAACAGTTGTTTAACAACGAAGCCGAATGGAGGCGCGTGTGCAAGCAAATAAATATTGGAATACCGAGTTATGAACTCTATGCTAAAGCGTTTGCGTCAATTCTTTATGTGGCTATCACGCAAAAAAAACTCACAAACCCCGCAGATGTTATGACGCTATGGAGAGCCTTTTTGGCACTCACAACATGTCTTTGCTATTCTTTCAGTGGGTCTCCAGACTTTACCAACCAACAAACTGATGAGATTTCGGAAGAAATTTCAGAAAGAATAAAAAATTGTTTACATTCCCGCTGGAAAAGCCTATAATCTCAAATATGGCTTCTTGTGGGCTGTGCAGCCGCGTAGATTGGGGAGCGAGCCCCGCGGCATCCAGGCCTTCAGCTGTAGTTGGCCAACCGTTGATTGAGAGAGCACGATTTGATCAGTTTCTTGGTACAGCATCCGAATGCCTGAAAATGGATATTTCTGCGTTGAAAGGAGTTTCTAGCATCAATTTACTCTGTAAAGATTTGCTATATTTAAATAAGGCAGGCATTGCGCAAGAAAAATTCGAAAGAATCATGGGTGTCTTATCGGGAGCGTTTATAAATGTTTTCACAAAGTCATTACACAAATTTGCGTTATATTCGACCATCGAAAGTCTCGCTAAAAGAGGATTTTCGATTGAACTGTCCGCTGGCAATTGGGCCGCGGTGCACACCATTCGAGAATTGGGACACAAGAGTTTCATGCTCCGAGTGCCCATGGAGCTAAATAGAGCACGTTTTGCGATGGTTGGCTCCGGCCCCACAGATTTCAGATGTCTTCTGGGCGAAAATTGCACGTTAATGGACCATGAGTTTATTCACATTGGCCACGTGTTGGATGCATATCAATTGCTAAGACACATTATCACTTGTCGCGTTCATGTGGAAGATCAGCCGACATTAACAGCAGGGTTGGACGAAAACGACTCAGACGCGTGGAAATGGGCAATTCAATTACTTTGTGAGTACTACGGCATGGCAATTGCGGGCAATGATGTGGAGGACAGAACCGATATTCTAAATTTAAAAGATAATTTTCTTCGTATTTACGCCGCACATCGCCTAACTAAATTTTTTGGAATTAACACATTAGATACACCAGGCGTCGATACTGGATACGGGAAATTTTT
>JAIRLM010000002.1 GCA_031259325.1 Puniceicoccales bacterium | reverse complement strand
GGGTCACCTTTGTCACCTTTGATTAATTTCCGAAATTCCAAATCTTCCTCAATTTCCTCGGCCAATTCGGACAGAAATTCCCTGTCGGCCAGCAAGATTGATGCCACTTCGCGGGACATGGGAGCTCGACCCACCACAAAGATCCCCGGGCGATCGGAATTAGCGGACCATAGCAACTTGATTTCACCCCTTTTCAATTTTGGTTCGTAGGCGGTATCATCGAGGTCGAGGAGTGTGCTTGTGGCATCGGCGCCGACATATGTGACGTTGTAGTAGTTACTTCCCCAGGCGAGCACGGAACCGTCCGAGTTTTGGATTTGTTTGTCGGCGAGATCGCCCATGGTGAGGCCTTCTATTAAGGTTGTCATTTTATCCACAGTTGTCCCCGGGGGAAGACGGACGATCCAGTAATCGAACACATTCGGAACGGTGTGATTCGTATCCAACAGGGAAAATTTCACATCTGTACCAATGGTTAATTGTTTTCCCGAACTTGATCCGTCGTCATTGAGTTGCAGGTAGCCGCCGTGCTCACCGCCGGCAAAATATATCCGGCTGCCGTTGCCAACGGCCATCGTCCCCTTCGATTGGAGATCTCCGTTCATCTTGGTAATTGCGCCGTCACCAAAATTAACCTCCGCGCTAGTTCGGTTGATTTTCAGACTGCCTTTTCTTGCAAACGCACGGCCTCCGTTGTCGGTTTGGTAAAGTCCAATCCTTGAATCAGTCACAGCAAGATGAGTACCGCCAGAAGTATTACCCGGAAATGCGGAAGATGTGGACGAGGCATCCGCGTAAAATGCCGCCTCGCTAACTATTTGCGCAAACGCGCTGTCAAACGTCTCACACACCCCGCTTTGCCGGTGTAGGTTAATCGCGCCGCGATTTCCGATGGTCACGGTGGCACCGGAAGGGATTTCGACGGGACCGTAAAAATTTAACGCACTATCCTTTTCAAAGTTACCGCGAACGGAAATTCCGCCTTCTAAATCCTTCACATATCCAAAGCAATTTACCTCCCATCCGTTATTAATGCGTAGGATGGCACCTTCAGTGCTGGTATTCTTGGAAGCTTTGGCGATACCACCAATGATGCTCAGGGTTCCCGGACCGATGCGGCGGATATTATCTCCCTCGATAACATACGTCCTTCCGCCGCTGGCAACCGATGCATCCGTTTCCCACGTGCCATTTTCCGTTGAACCCTTTTGTCCACCCTGTGCCAGTTCGTTCCAATCGGCAACCATCGACCTCTTGCGGCCAACGTTGAGCTGAAAATTGGGCCCCATGGATACGGCCAAGGAGTAGCCTTCGCGTGCATTCATATCTGCGGCTTCCTGTGATGGGTCCAGGGTTGCCGTTGCCATACCCAGCGTAATACTGCTAACGTTCCATGGACCTGCGCTCAACTGCAGACGTAGGGCGGAAATAACAACAGAGGGTCCGGTGGCGCTCGAGCTCGCTGCCAAATCATTGAAATAAAAACGCATGTTGCTGTTTTGCTCACCACCCAGCGTGCTAATAAGGTTGCGCCTTGCTATTATCGTGTCACCCTCATACGAATTGGAAATGCGGTCTTGAGTCCATTTATTGGCGTAGGGTGCCATTGCCGTGACGGTCGCCGAACCTTGGAATTCCGCCGTCCACTGGTCGCAATTGCCGATCGCACCATCAATTAGCGGTGAATTCGTTAATCGCGCGCCGCTTCCCGTGTGTGCGGCACCAAATACACATGCGGAGCGGCCGGTCCCGCCCGATGATGCGACGGTTGTCAGAGATACGTTGTTCCCAATGGGTCCAATGGTCCACTTGGCGAGATTTCCCGAACACCCATATTCAGCCCCACGAGCAACATACCCGCCGCCGAAGACGCTCTGTTTTGCCGTCAGCGTGGAATTTGCGCCTATGCCACCGATGGTCACATTGGAAAAGTTATTGGAACACGCTGCGCCAGAAGTAAGTGTAAGTACGTTGGCGTTAAAATCGGTTCCGCTCAGCGCCGTGCATGTGCCGAAAATTGTACCCGCCGCAAAGGTGGAATCGGGCGCAATTGGCCCCACGTAAAAGTTCTCAAATGTGCCCGACTGCCCCGAGCAACTCACCGTTCCGAATGCCGTGCTCCACGCGTTATTTGCAATGACCACGGACATGGGAATGGTTTCGGACGGCACGATGGAAATATACGCACTTGTTCCGTCCGCATCCGGCGCGCCAAAGCCGCAAAAATGGTCCTTGGTCGCCTCGTACTGAGACGTATCCCAAAACTCTGCCGTGCCAGATGAGGCGACGGAAAGTTTCAACGTAAATGGCTGGTGTTCCGCGCCATTAACTTCATTAAATGACACAAAGGCGCCCTTATTGCCATCTGCCGCGTAAGTGTTGCCGATCACACTGATGATTGGGTTGATGGAAGTGTTCCCGACAATGGACACTGTCTTCCCGGCGTAATTGCCATTCACCACTACTCTATCATTATCCGTTGTTTCGCTTACAAATTTTATGCATTCAATTGGTCCGCCGTTACTATATATCACCATTACGCTTTGGCTGTCAAACCTAATAACACTATTGGCGTCATGTGAAAATTTATACGGCTTTGTCTGGTCGCTGAAATAGCCGGACGTGCCGGAATCTACTACGATGAAACTGACAGGGCCATTGTAGTTCGTAATTAGAAAACAATCTTCATCATCCGCGCCGCACAGTATTATTGGTAACCAAATGGCAAGCAGGCCAATGGCTAATAATTTCATTGGCCACGTGATGTCTCGCGCAAGCCTATGCACAAAGGCACTTTAGCAACAAGTTTTACTTCTTACGATAAAAATTTTTTAAAAAGCCATAAAATCACAAAAATTCTACACCAACCAAGCATTTATCACTTGGTCAAACCTGGCTCGCGGTTGATGGGCGCGGGCGGATACAAAAGCGGTCAAAAAAATTACGGATAATGAGGTAAAATTCTGGAAACGGGCCGAGTTTATCTCAGTTCTTTTACTACGAGATACTTGGGAATTGATTACGGCAAACGCAGGGTTGGACTAAGTTATGCCGAAGATGTGGGCGTGGCCGTCCCCATTGCTCCGATTGTTGCTGCGACGGGTGAAAATTTTTGGCAACAACTGGATGCCGTCATCCATGGTCGAAAAATTGATGCCGTGGTGGTTGGCTACCCGATTGGCATGGACGGAAATCCGACTCCCTGGACGCTCCGGGTGGACCACTTCATCGAAGAACTTATTGAGCATTATGCGATCCCTGTACATCGAAGCGACGAACGGCTCACATCCTTCCAGGTAAATAGCGATTTGGAGGTCCACGGGTTACGCGTGAAGCGGAAAGACATGCGCCAGCATCGAAAAACCGGAAAGGATGATTCCCGGGCGGCCGTTCTCATTTTACAGGATTTTCTCGACGAGTTGGAAAATCACGCACTCGGACCGTGCCCATAGGCATCGTGGAGGCGCAAAAGCCCCAGCAGGCGGCCGTGTTCGTCAACCACGGGAAGGATGCCCACTTGCGACGGACCGGATTCCATAAGCGCGATTGCATCTCCAAGGCTTGCGGACGGTAAAATTTTTCTAGGATGGGCGTAGGCAACGTCACATGCGCGGATTCCCTGTAAGTTTTCCGTTTTCCGGATGAGACGCCGGATGTCTCCATCGGTTATGATCCCCAACAATTCATTTTTTTCACCGACGACGCAACAAGCGCCCAGCGGATTTTCCGTCATGGCAATAAGCGCCATGCGAATGGCCGCGTCTGGGGACACATGTGGTACTTGCGGAAAGGGATGCATCACGCTTGAGACGCGCAGTAGCAGATTCCGCCCGAGTTGTCCTCCCGGATGAAAGCGTAAAAAATCCTCCTTTTGGAACTTTATTAGCCAAACGACGGCGCAGGCAAGGGCGTCACCGATGGCAAGGGCGGTAATGGCGCTGGTGGTGGGCAAAAGCGCAAGAGGATCTGCTTCTTCGTCCACAAAACCTTCGAGGACATAATCGCACTGCTTCGCCAGGTCAGACCGCACGTTCCCAACGACGGCGATGAGTTTGGCGCCCAATTGTTTCAATAGGGGCACTAGCACCAATAGTTCTCCCGTGGATCCACTGCGGGAAAAGAAAATGACCGGATCTCCCGGGCTGCAAATACCCAAATCCCCATGTAACGCCTCCGTGGCGTGTAAAAAAACGCCAGGCTTGCCTATGCTGGTAAATGTGGCGGCAACCTTCCGGGCGATAAAACCCGACTTTCCCACACCACACGTGATGATTTTCCCCGGATGATTTGCCAATAGCCGAGCAACTTCCCCAAAGGCGTCCGTCAACCGCTCAGCCGTTTCTACTATCGCCGCCGCCTCCTTCCGTAAAACGGTCCTGCCCACATCGTCGGCCTCCATGGTAGGAAGCGATGGAATAAACTAAGGCACCGTCAATCCTATGTTACCCGTAGATTGGCATGCGCATCGGCATCCAAATAGTTGTTGAAGCCTTTGAGCGCATTTGCAGCAATGGAGCCAATGAAGGTAAGTTTGCAATGGTTACGCCGGTGGCTGCCGAAACTGGACGCGGGTGTCGATGAAATTTGCGACGCATTGGTGAGCCTGGGGATCGGCGTCGAGTCCCAAAATTCCACGGGGCTTCCGCAGCAATTCCTGGTTGTGGGTGAGGTGATTTCACTTGAAAAACATCCACGTGCCGATCGGTTGCGCGTTTGCCAGGTAGATGTTGGCGAGAACCGGCCGAGGCAAATTGTTTGCGGTGCGACGAATTTCCAAGCCGGAGATCGCGTTCCGGTGGCCCTTCCCGGGTGTGTCATGCCCGAAGGAAAAAAGATTCAAGCCACGGATTTTCGCGGCGCGCGGTCGGAGGGGATGATGTGCAGCGGCCGCGAACTGGGCCTCT
>JAIRLM010000045.1 GCA_031259325.1 Puniceicoccales bacterium | reverse complement strand
CAAGAAAGTCTTAGCAGAAGAATTCAAACGGCCGGAACGCTGCTTCAAAAAGCCGAAAAAGCACTTGAGGCGGTTGCGCGTACAGCTTGAGAGGCGACAATAATTTTGGGAAATGTCTATTCTCCCAAAGTCAACATTGCGCAAAAGGAGTAAAATATTTTTGGAATCGGTGCATGAACCCAAAGCGTTCAATGGCCTTTTTTGTCACGGGAACGGATACGGACGTCGGAAAAACCCAGATCACGGCGGCGTTGTTGCGACATTGGGTGATATCCGCAAATTCAAACGATGGGCCAATTGCCGCCATTAAACCCATCCAAACGGGTTATGGCGAAGGAGTTGCGTCGGACGTCGATGTTTATCGGCTGGCCATCGCCGATATGCTGGTCAATCGGCAGCGACGCGTGCGTGTGGGTTGCCTGCGAAAATTTAGAGCGGCTTGCTCCCTGCATCTGGCAGCGGCATTGGAGGGCAAAACAATCGCGGCGGAACCGTTGCTTGAAGAGCTGCGGGTAATAGTGAAATCCCATGCGGGCACACTCATCGAGGGTGCCGGCGGCATTCTTGTCCCAATCAATGGCTTGGAATTTACCATGGCCGACCTCGTGGCCGCGCTGGACATTCCCATTGTGCTCGTAGCACCCAACCGCGTTGGCGTCCTTAATCATATATTTCTTACGATGGCGGAGCTGGCACGCAGGGCCCTAACCGTGGCCGCCATTGTCCTAAATCAGGTGTCGGAGGAAACTTCGCCCGAGGAATTACGATACGGTGAAGATAACGTGGACCAGGTAAAAAGCCGCTTCCCGTCCGTTCCCGTTATTGCGATTCCATTCTGTCCCGGTGAGACAAGCGTGCGTGTGGGCGCAATGGAAAGGCATCTGGAAAGTCAATTGCCGGCGAATTTTTTTACCTCAAAAGTACCGGCACTTCCTTCGGAAAAATCAACCGCCGCACTGGTCTTTGATCGGGAACATCTTTGGCACCCGTATGAGGACTTGGCGCGGTCATCCCCGCCGCTACCCGTCGTTTCCGCCCGCGGCGCATATCTGCAACTCGCCGATGGCCGAGTGCTCATCGACGGAATTTCCTCATGGTGGTGCGCCATTCACGGGTATAATCACCCGCGGATTAACGGAACCATCGAAAAACAGCTGCGCTCCATGGCTCATGTCATGTTCGCCGGATTAACCCACAATCCCGCGATTGAATTGGGGCAACGGTTGCTGGCGATGGCGCCCAGGAAGCTTCAAAAAATTTTCTACGCCGATTCCGGATCCGTTGCCGTTGAAGTTGCAATGAAAATGGCCTTGCAGTGGGCCCGTGGAATGGGGGATTTTAAAAAACAGCGTTTTTTCGCCTTAAATGGGTCCTACCATGGGGACACATCCGGTGCCATGTCCCTTTGCGACCCAGCGGAGGGGATGCATCGGCGGTTTTCAAAAATTTTGCCGCGGCAGATTTTTCTCCCGCGACCTGGCGTTCCCTTCGGCCAAACCATCGACCAGGCGCTGGAACGGCAGATTTACGAGCCATTTTTTGAAAAACACGCTACCGAAATCGCTGGATTTTTCCTGGAGCCCATCGCCCAATGCGCTGGAGGGTTTTGGTTTTATTCCGCCGATTATTTGGAACTTTTTAGAAATTTATGCGATGAATATGACGTTCTTTTCATCGCCGATGAGATAGCCACCGGATTTGGTCGCACGGGAAAACTTTTTGCCTGTGAATGGGCGGACGTTGAGCCCGATATTCTGTGCATCGGGAAAGGTCTCACGGGCGGGTGCATGACCCTAGCCGCCACCTTGACGACGGAAGCGGTTGCATCGGCAATTGCCCGGGACGGCCCACTCATGCACGGACCAACCTACATGGCCAATCCGCTGGCCTGCGCCGCCGCCTGCGCCAGTTTGGATCTCATAGCCGAGGGAACCTGGAGGAAAAAAACGCGTTCCATTGAAAAATTTTTACGGGACAAACTAGCCCCTTTGACCGCCCACGCGAATGTTGCGGACGTCAGGGTTTTGGGTTCCATGGGCGTCGTTGAGGTGCGCGATTCGGTCGATCGGCCATCCTTTCAAAGGCATTGTGTTGACCACGGTGTTTGGCTGCGCCCATTTGCGGATATCATCTACACCATGCCGGCGTACATAATTGGCGATGACCAACTTGAAAAAATTACCGCCGCCATTGAAAATTGGCTCGCGCCTTAAATCGGCTGCCTCGGCCACCTGAGGTCACTTTTAATGCACCACCAACTACATGAGCACAAATGAGGGAGTGGCGTTTTGCGTTTTTAGCAGTTGGACCGCCCGGGCCTCTTCCTCGCGCATTTTTGCCGCATCCTCCGGCGTTTGATCGCCCAATCCGGACAAATGCAACCAGCCGTGCACCATGTATAGGGTTATTTCATCGGAAAGCGTGCAGCCGCGTTCTTTGGCCGACTCCACTGCGTATTCTGCGGAAATGCAAATTTCGCCGGCAAAGTCATTCTCCGGATCCCCGGGGAAAGTAATCACGTCCGTGGGCACCGGGTCGCCGAGGAATTCTCCATGCATGACGCGCATGGTCTCGCCGTCTAAAAATGCAAGAGATAACTCCCCATCGGGTATGGAGCGCTCGGAGGACTCGTCCAACACGGCAAAGACCCGGCGAATTGCATCCTCGTCGTAATTTAGCCGCTGAACGGCGCTATAAATGGAAACTTCCCGGGACATGTGGCCACTGGACATGTACCAAAGCCGAATCCGCTAATCCAGGAAAAACACTGACCTCGATAGAAAAGCGGAGTAAGATTTGCCAATGATCCAACGGCAGCTTCTGGACGGGCAATGCTCACATCCTCACGCATTTTTAGGTATGCACCTAGCAAATGGAGTCACGGTGGTGCGCGCCTTTTTGCAAAATACCATTTCCTGCGCCGTCGTGGACAAGCGGACGAAATCCGTTTATCCCATGAAAAAATTATCCGATTCTGGGCTATTCCAATGGGAATCACGGGAAGTTGAACCGTTTCCCTATCTCCTTAGAACCACCCGCACGGACGGCACGCGGCATACGTTCGAAGATGCCTATCGCTTTTTACCGACCGTTTCACAGATGGATGCCTACCTCTTCAACGCCGGCCATGCACCATGGAACCATCACCATTTGGGGGCACATCGGCGGCATGTGGAAGGAACCGCAGGGATCAGCTTCGCTGTCTGGGCACCCAACGCCCGCTGTGTTTCCGTGGTAGGAGATTTCAACCACTGGGACCGCCGCTACTTTCCCATGCGCCCGCTGGGCAGCTCCGGTATCTGGGAACTTTTCATTCCGGGGCTTCCGGGAAAAGGTCGCTACAAATATGGACTCGTCGATCGCCACGGGAACTTTCAACTGCGCAGTGACCCATTTGCCCTTGCCTACGAAGGCGCACCCAACCACGCCTCCTGGTACGGCATCGAGGAACATTACCACTGGCACGACGGCACTTGGATGAAAAAACGCGCCCATGGGGAGCCGCACCGGGAACCCATCAGCATTTATGAGGTGCACCTGGGCTCCTGGCGGCGGGTGGTCGAAGAAAATAACCGGCCCCTTTCCTACCGGGAAAGCGCCCACCAATTGGCCGATTATTGTCTTTCCATGGGATTTACCCACGTGGAGCTGCTGCCCATCTGCGAATTTCCCTTCGAAGAGTCCTGGGGGTATCAAACAACGGGCTTTTTTGCCCCAACCTTCCGCTATGGGAGCCCGGAAGATTTCAAATATTTCGTGGACACGCTCCATGGGCACGGCATCGGCGTCATTTTGGATTGGGTTCCATCGCACTTCCCAAAGGACCGCTTTGCCCTGGCGGAATTCGACGGTACCTGCCTTTACGAACACGAAGACCCGCGCATCGGCGAGCACAAGGGCTGGGGGACCCTGGTTTTTAACTATGGCCGCAATGAAGTGCGCAATTTTTTAATTTCTAGTGCCATAAGTTGGTTAGAGCGCTTTCACGTGGACGGCTTCCGGGTGGATGCGGTGAGCTCCATGCTCTATCGTAATTATTGCCGCAACGACGGTGAGTGGGTTGCCAATCAATACGGCGGCCATGAAAATCTCGAAGCCATTGAGTTCCTAAAAGAGTTCAATGTCTTCACCCATAAGCATTTCCCGGGAATTATTACCATTGCCGAGGAAGCCACGTCTTTTCCAGCGCTTACCAAGCCCGTGCACCAAGGCGGAATCGGCTTCGATTTTAAATGGAACATGGGTTGGATGCATGACACATTGGGGTACCTCTCCCGCGACCCGATCCACCGCCGATGCCATCACAACCAAATCACCTTCGCCATGCTCTACCAATACTCGGAAAATTTTATTTTGGCACTATCCCACGACGAGGTGGTTCACGGCAAAAGTTCCCTGCTCGCCCGCATGCCGCCCCACGACGTCCGCCAGAAGGCGCACATGCTTCGGTCACTTTTCGGGTACATGTGGACCTGGCCGGGGAAAAAGTCTTTATTCATGGGCGGAGAATTTGGTCAATACAACGAATGGTGCCACAGGCACAGTTTGGATTGGAATCTACTGGAACACGCCGATCATCGGGGCCTAAGGAGATGGATTCACGACTTGAATGGTTTCTACCGCAAGCGCCCCTGGCTCGGCTATGGCGACAACGAGCCCGATGGCTTTTGCTGGATCAACCCCGATGACCGTAACCACAGCGTACTCAGTTATCTGCGCAGGGGACAGAAAATTTTTCAAAAAGTCCTTATTATTTGCAACTTCACCCCAGTTTCTCGCAACCATTACCGGGTGGGGGTGCCGCTAAAGGGCCATTGGCGGGAAATTTTAAACAGCGATTCTGCCGTTTATGACGGTAACAACGGCGGGAACATGGGAGGGAAAACAACGGATGCCATTCCGTGCAACGGTCACGAGAACTCACTTAACCTTTTTCTGCCATCCCATGCAACGATTGTTCTTGAGTTTCAAACAACCCCGGGTGAAGACGATACAAAATTAAACGTATTTGAACCGTTTTTAACGGAGTGATTCCTTTTTGTGAAAAACAGCCACCCACAGGAGATAATTGTATATTATTGATCCAATCGTTGTCATTCCAAAGAGCAACAAGTGACTATGCGGCAAAAGGAAACTTAATAGCGCATGGTAACATGTGGTATAGATGACGATGAGAGCTATCCAGCATCTTTTTATGTCACGATTGAAATATACGTAAAAAATTTTGAGCAATGAAAGCATGGCCACGCCGCCGATGGCACTGAACCCAAATGGAATGGGGAGATGCATACTATCGGCTAAAAGTCCGCCGATAAACATCGCCACGCATGCCGTTTCAAATGACAGGCTTATGAAAAATACCAACGGTAGTAGCGGAACCATCCCCAATAAAAAACTTCCCCGGGGAATTATATTATCCAACGCAAAGGCAATAACGCATGCCACCGCCAGGCGGAGCATCAATTGAAACATAACATTGTCTTGCATGCCCGTCGCCATGACCCATACAAAAGATCCGTCGGTCGGAAAATAGCAAAAATTTTTCAATGTCCCGCCGGCGAGAAATTTTAATGATTGTACCATCGGTCTCCATCAATGATAGTGTGAAACCAGAAAAAAATTGTGAACGGCGCTCTGCTTAATGCCAATTCTTGCCGCAACGGGACCGACCTGCAAATTTCTAAATACCCGGCCGCACGCAGCATTCGCAAACTACTTCACGTGGTAACTCTACTGACGTTCACCGTCGGTGGATCCATCGGTCTGCTCGTATTTTTTGGGCACCTCACCTGGATACCAGCCCTTGGAATCCTTTTAATTTCTCTGGCCGGCGTTGCTGGTGTTTCCCTTGCCCTATGCACTGTCCTGACACTTTATCTCTCTTTCTCCGAGCGACATAAAAAACAGCAGCTGAAAAAATACGCGGACCTTGTCCAAGGGGATCCGGCGGCCACGCTGCCCGAAAATCCCTCTGAAAAACTTCTAAATCACCTGAATAATGAGTGGGAAACGGCTTCTTGGTTTGCCCTAATGCAACCCGCATCGGAGACCAGAAAAACGATCATGGCCGATTGCTTTGTTAATCTGCAAAGGTGTAAATTTGCCCACGAATGGGAGACATTTTGCAGGTTTTTGAAAAAAGATTTAACGGAGGGACAGCGGCAGAAAGTCGAAGAGCTGAAAATGAAAGCGCAAAAGAAATTCGATGATGAAATGCAAACACTCGCTAGCCCAATGTATGCAACGCGCGCGCGCTACGGTGCCATGGTCGATTTTTTTATCATCTTGGAAAATGATATGATGCAGGCCGCCATTGAAGCCGGCTTGACTGATTGCAAGCTTCCATTGCATGAGCCAAAAATTGGCCATCTTTCGATGAGTGGCGGCGGTGCACGTGGTTATGCCTATGGTAAAATGCTCGAAAAATTAAAGGATTTCCTCACGCCCAATTGCCGTTTTTCAGGAACGTCCGCAGGAGCCATTGCAGCACTTGCAGCCGCACTTAACTTGGGCGACTTCGACGGGCTTATTCTCGAAATGCAAAAAAGGTACAATAGATCCTCCCGCGATAATCGGGAATTGGCAACCGCCTATGGATGGCTCATTTCGCAATTCGCCTCATGGCCAAGCTATTACGATCTTACCGGGGTACTCGCGCTTTTGGATCAAAGAGTACAGGAAAAAATTAGCGCGTTTTTAAAAGATATTTCCGATAATGCGGTTAATGCGGCTTTCTCCGATGACCCGGAGGCCGCTGAAAGAGTACGTCTTTTGCGGGAGCCCTACGATTCATCGGTCAGTCGCGAGGGAAAGATGCTTACGTTTCAAGATCTTGATCTCCTGAGAAAACTTCCCGGAGGTTTGGAACAATTTCATGACTTTGCAACGGCCATCTGGGATAAGACGGAGCAAAAGCTTATTTTTGCTAAAAAAGAAACGCAACCTGACATGCCCGTTGTCCTGGCTGTGTACGCTTCCATGTCCATACCACTTGCATTTAAATTTCTCTCCGTGCCGTTGGGCAAATCCGACGAAAAAATACACCAACTATGCGACGGTGGCTATGGTACAAATCTCCCCCTTCACGCCTATGACGATGCGCGCGACGAAAACCCCACCGATGGCGAAATCGTTGGGGCTGTTTTTGATTGTGATGGGTGGGGCGGGCGGACGATACGCGGCAATGTCAAAGTTTTGCCAAAATATATCCGTCGGATTGCTAGATTATTGGGAATTGCGCCGACTATTGAAGACTACATCCGTGATGAGCGGGAAAGATTGAAGCAAAATTTAAAAAAACTTGTTATTCTGCCCCATGGCGACTTGGGAATATTATCGTTCGATTTTTCCGAGGCCGAGAGAAGGGCAATCGACCACCAGGTCGGTCTACGCATGGATGCATGGAAAATTTGTAAAACTCGTGGGACGAATTGGCCGGAAGGCATATGGCCAATGATCGTGATGAATTGATTTGTGGCCACCCGTGTCATTCCCACTCGGGCGCGCTGCTCATGAACTTTTGAAAGGCACAATCGGCGCGGCCGTTTTCGTACAAAATGGTATAAATTTCATCGAGGATGGGTGTGCACAGGTCCTTCTCTCGGCATATTTTATAAAAGTGCTTTGCCGACCCATAACCCTCAACGACGGACTTCTGGGATTGGATAATCATTTCCGGGAATTCACCACGGCCGACTCGTTCGCCAAACATGCGGTTGCGGCTCCATCGGCCATTGGCTGTGGCAAATAGATCTCCCAATCCGCTCAATCCGTAAAAAGTCTCCTTTGCCCCCCCCAGGGCGACGCCAATGCGTACCAACTCGGCCATCATGCGCGTTAAAAGCGCAGCGCGGCCATTATCGCCATAATTTATCCCTGCCGCCAGGCCTATCCCAATGGCATAGGGATTTTTCAAACATCCGCCCAATTCAACCCCCGTGGTATCCGTGGACATGTAAACGCGAAAATTTGGCGCATTGATTGCCGCTTGGGCCCACTGGACCATTTCCGCGGGAGCTCCAGCGGCCAAAACCGCCGCCGTTGGCAGTCCCTGGGCCACGTCCAACGCATGCGTCGGCCCCGAAAGAACTCCGCATGGGAAAGCGGGCAACGTCTCGCGGACGATCGAAAGGGGAAGGCGCAGCAAGTCCGGAACAAGTCCCTTGCAAAGCGTAACAAGGAACGGCTTTGGGGATGAATCCGTTTGGGAAAACGCCGCGCGAACGCGTTGGCAAAACTCAACAATCCCCGCCGAAGGACAGGCAAAAAAGGCAATGTGGCAATCTCGAACGACGGCAAAGTCCGATGAAATCTGTAAATTCTTCGGGAAATGGATGCCCGGAACATATTCCATATTTCCATTCTCCGCCAGCATGCGCCGGGCGTGGGCCTCATCCCGTGGCACCAAAGTAACTCTTTGCCCCCGCGCGGCAAGGTGAATGGCCACGGCCGTTCCCCAGGCTCCTGCACCGAGAACGACACATTTTGCCCTGGATGGGACGGATACATCAATTTTTGCCATGAAAGTCGAAGGAAACTCGCCAACATCCATCGGCGGCAAAATACAGGTACATCAGCGCTTGGAAAATTGAAATCTTTTTCGCGCGCCTGGCTGTCCGGCTTTTTTGCGCTCTTTCATGCGTGGGTCACGGCGGAGCATCATCGCCCGCTTGAGTCCCGGACGCATTTCCGGCTCCATGGCAACGAGGGCACGGGAAATGGCATGGGAAATCGCGCCAGCCTGTCCCATGACACCACCGCCCTCCACGCGCACGCGGATGTTAAGCATCCCCTCCATTTCGGCCACACCGACGGGTGCAAGGGCCACGCGGGAAAACTCCGTATCCCCACAATAATCCGAAACCGCCTTCCCGTTGACGGAAACCTTCCCCGTCCCGCGAGAAAGGCGTGCCCGCGCTACAGCCGTCTTCCGCCGCCCGGTTCCTAAAAATTCTCCACCTTCGTCCATCATCATGTAATAAATCCCTATAATTTGACGGGCATTTGTGCCCCGTGGCAATGCTCGGCGCCACCGTATACTTTCAACTTGCGAATCATTTGATCCGCCAGGCGGTTTTTGGGGAGCATGCCCCTGACCGCGTGTTCGACGAGGAAGCGTGAATCTCGCCCCCTCATCTCAGATGCACTGCTATACCGTTCGTTGCCCATGTATCCAGTATAAAACATGTACTTCTTTTTCGTGTCCTTGGCGCCCGTCAGACGCACCTTATCCGCATTGACGACGATAACAAAATCACCCGTATCCACGTGCGGTGTATAGATGGGCCGATGCCGTCCGCGCAGTATATTCGCAACGCGCACGGCCAACCTTCCCAAACTCGCACCTTCAGCATCGAGCAAAACCCACCGCTTTTGCCCCACATCGTGCTGCTCCTTTTTCGCCAACGTCGTACTCATAAAAATCCGATTCAACCGCAGATTGAAACGTCCCCAATCAGACCGTTGGTTGCATATGCGCCCTAAAAGTGGTCCTTGTCAAGATATGCTTACTAAAAATTTTAACAAAATTACCCATCCGGCGGCGCCTACGCCAAAACGAGGAAACTACAGATGCAGTAAGCACGTACAACATTCCGAAAAAAATGCAGAAAAATCTTGCAAATATTCACAATCCTCACATGCGTTACCATGGGATGGATGTGCTTGTTAACGTACGGTCCCTGGGGTTCAGCGCTGGGTTTTTGACATCTCTTTCGCAACCTGAGCCGATGGGCACTGGGGCAGTTTTCCTTGCTGGAAAACAACAAATCATATGCGTGTGTACCCTTAATTCAAGCGCTTTTCGGTTCGGTCGCATAATACAGTACGCATTGCAAGTTGTGCTCCCAGGGTTTGGGACGCTGATTTTGTGGCTTATAAAACATTCCGTTGCACGCGGTACGCCAAAGACAAACCCTGCGATTACAAAAGCTCTCGTTGCCCTCGATTACTGGCTGCCCAAAATGGGCGCGCGGGACACCAAGCGAGCTGATGAGGCATGTAAATTTGTGGAGGAAACCCTCGCCCACGTCAAAGGCGCTATTACTATTACGATGTTAGGTTCCGATCCGAAGTCGAAGCCTTCGGAGTGTGGTGCGTCGGAAGGTGGCGATTCGGAAAAAAGGCCTGTTGATGAGCAACAAGATGTGGCTGATATCGGGCCATCCAGCGGGGATGATTCACAAGAAAAGCCAAAATCAGCTGAAGGCGATCCGCCGCCAAGGCTTATACCTGGTTTAGATAAATTTTCTCCTGCAGTTCAGAAAGCGGGGCTGGATCTTGCATCTAGTTATTGCGAGCTTGCGGCTGAGTACGAAGCGGCCTGCGAAGCGCCTGATGCTACTGCCCGGGAGGACGAATTGTATGAACTTGATAAAAAACGGACAGCAGCCGTCCAAGGCGCGACGTCGGATGTGGTCGCCGCGGCCATAAGCCAGTTGATTGACGACGGCAAAACGGATGACGCAAACGAACTGTTCATGCATACCATAGGTAGTCAAAGTGTCGCCGTTTTCAAGGCGCTTTCGCCAGAAAGCAGGCGGGAAGTTGCTGGTGATTACAAGTATATTTTTTGGAACTATGTCGTGGCGTTGGAAATGTCGGATATCCTATGGCTCCTCATTGAAGGCATCACGCCTGAAGCAGCAATGGATTTGCTATTAAACATTGTGAGAATTGATCAATTTAGTGTGGTGAAGTTTTATGAAAAAATTCCTGACAAACGGCGGAGAGAAATGGCGTTATCGGTTAGGCTTGACGCTATCACTGATGCTATGCTATCGATCGGTGAAAAAAGTCTATCTTTTAGGCAATTCATATTGGATATTATTACATTGTGCGGCCTTCCGGAGGTTGCCAATGCCGTAGCAAAGAGGGATGATAGAATATGCCGGATGCTGGTGCAGGAATGTCCGGAATTGGCCAGAAAAATGGTGAAATTAGCATTTCCGGTGGACAAGTTGCCTCGTGCCCCGGCAAATTCAGAGGTTGTCACAGACCTCAAAGAATTTAGAAAAATAATGCAAGGCGATGAGACAAACCTCGGGCATACTTTTAACTCCCGGGATTTTAGCGCGTTGGACGTGAGCGAGTGCGCCAGAATTGTAGTGCATGAACATAAGGTCGATCCTGTTCTTGGTGCCATTGCCAAGACTCCGACCGAGTGGGGATATCAGTTGGCCGACCGCATATTTTCCAGTCTCAATACGGCACAATCTCCAATATGCATGGGAGGCCAATACGTGAATTGGATGTGCGCAAACGGAAATTTGGATGTTGTGAACGCCTTTTTCTTTGGCGGCGACAATGATTGGGGGAGGCATTCGATCATGGATGCATTCGGGATGTTCGCACCCGATTCGCGAAAAATTGCCGATTTTCTGCTCCGTTTGCTAAATTCTCCAACGAAACCGTCGCATATTTCGACACTGATTGCCGAATCGCTATCTACCTGGGCAAGGCGCGATGGGTCTTATATCGTAATCGTACACGAGGTCTTAAATGTAATGCATGAAACTATGGACCATGATGATCAGTGGAAGGACATTGCCCGAGGGATATTTGGCTTAAACCCGCACTTGTTTATTCTGTGCTTTACGCATATGGACAATGACCAGTTGGTTAAAAATTATGTGAACGCTGAGGCTTCGCGGCGCCCATCAGATAAATCCCTATGGCCATCGGGCGAGGACCATTTAGCGAACGTACTTGAAGCTGTCGCGAGTTGTCCAAACCTGCGGGAAATTTTCTTTGAGTATGTCAGGGGGAGGTTTGAAAAGATTCCTTCGATTTCCGATGAGGAAAGATGGGATTTTTTCATCCTTGCCGCACAAAACGGCTTCGAGGATGAGTTGGTGGCTCGTTTTGGAACCTCTGTAATTCCTCGGGCGGGATTTATTGATGATCTTAATGTCGATATTGATAGGTTATTGAGACTTCTTTCAAAGGAAGAAGTAAGAGAAAAAGTAGGCAAAGCCGCCGCATGGCTCCTCTCATCGGCGCTTAAAGATGTACGGTCACGTGCGGTGATTGTCTCCAGGTTGCCGGAGATAAGGGAAGTCTTGAGCGGAGAAGAGTTTCCAAAATTCGCCAAATGCCTGTTGCATCTCTGGCGTAATCGGTTTGGTTATGACGACGAATCGCTCCCTGCGCTGAGCCAATATGACAGGGACGACGTCGAAGAAGCAATGGAACCTGATGATGAAGAATTGAGGTAGTCATTCCGTCCTTTTTTCGACCCCGATAAATGGTCTTGAAGTTGATTCCATAGCGTGCAGTGAAGGTCGCGATGCTCTCTTTAGGGTCGTGTGTTTCTTTTCGAATTCGGTGCGTCGTCTTGGCGCTTCCATGTAAAACATATCCCATAAATCCACCTTTACTAAATCGTTCAATTTGATTCCAGAAGAAAAAGGGACGAAACAGTTACGTGCTCCAATAACGGCTTGTAGGACTCCGGCCGTTTCAATGTTACCACCCGATGGCAAGTCCGGCAGTGCATTATACGCTTTTCGGGGGTTAGTGTTCATTTCTGAAGGGCCCATCAGTGCTTATCGCCACAGATTGCAAGCCATTTGGCGTTTATGGATGGATTTCAGCAGCCGACCCGCAGCAACAGCTTCACCCAAGAAGACGACCTATGAATTTACCTTGTTCTTCAATGGAGCCAATTAATTTTCCAGGTACCACAGTACAGGCCGCCAGATCGACCCGGGAAAAGGGAAGGGGAATTTTAAACGAATCCCACGATCTTAGGGAAATGGCACAATGTTCTCGGACGCGGATGGCACAAATGGGAATGCCCGCTTCTTCGCTGATGCGGATAATCCCGGTTTTACAGCGATATTTCGGTCCTCGTGGACCATCCGGAGTGATGCAGATGTCATTTCCGACAGCGGCCATGCGAATCGCGGCGTTGTAGACACCAACTGCTCCCCGATGACTGGATCCCCGAATGGACGAGATGCCCAACCGGCGGAAGAGTTCCGCGAGCCATTCACCGTCTTTGGACACACTGATGATGGCACAACTTGGATGGTGCCGGCGAAAACGGCGATAGATCAATCCTGCTAGAAAAAGGTGTTGATGCCAAAGGGCAAAAATAAGCGCATCTTTGGACCGGCATAGGGCACGTAGGGTTTTTCCCGTGTGAATGCGTAGGGTCCCCCACCAAAGAAATAAAAGCCACGATAGAACCAGAACCAGCAGGCGCTCGAAGAGGCAAAGTTTTGTTTTGGGGTTGGCAGAATTTTCCCTTGGCATGCGCATTTCGCATAAGTCCTTGCGTGTGTAGAATCAATTGAAAAAGATTGGAAAATGGCGGGAATAACCAGCAAACGGTTTATGCTTGAAGACTTATAAAAAACCCATAATAATATTTAAATATTAACGAACTTTCCGTAAAAATTTATTGATTTCCAGACGCGGCAAGTGTAAACTTTATTCCATGAACTCCGTAGGAGCGTCCGGATCGACACAATCTGCCGGTATGGCCGAGCTGAAAAACACCATTGAAGGGAAAACGATCGGTATCAGCAAAGACCTTAAGTCGCCCTTTGTTCAGCTCAAAGCGATTTTTAGCAAAATTTTGTCATTAATCGGCATCAATGTGGGAGCTAAAATCGATAGTATCGCTATTAGGAATAAACTTGCTATTGTGCAGGAGCCGTTAGTAAAAGCTTTTGACATCGGGTTGGAGGCGCAAAGACATGGGGCGCATAGGGACATTGATACATGCAATATAGACGCGGTGGCCGGTTTTTTGAAACAAACCGTCGAGGTTGACGGAACGCAGATGAACTTTGCAGAAGTTATTCTACGTACTGGAGATTCAGAGCTTCAGGGAAAAGTAATAGAATTTATCAAAAACTGTCCGTTCAATGAACGGCGTGCCATTTGTGTAGGAATAGATATCGCCCAACTGAGGCGCAACGTCCCCTCACAACATGAGCATGCACTCCAAGAATTAAGAAGCGCAGCTGCAACAAGTAAATATGAGACTGTCCAGAGTTGGGATCAAAATCAAGAGCACTGTAGGGTAATAGCCGGTGATCCAACCATTATCTCCACAGAGGCTGGACGAATCAGTGGCCGTGTCGGCATCTCCGGTGTTAAATCGCAATTGGAAAATGTACGCAACCAACATGAAGCCGTTGCGGCTTTGCAATTATTGCGCACGCCACAAATGCTAAAAGAACTCAACCAACTCGGTGCGCTAAATAACAACGCGGCAGTGTCCGAATTAATCTTGGCCGCCTCCGGTCCGGCAAGCGAAATTTTGCAAAATTATGGGACAGACCGCAGTAATTTCGTGCTAAACATGGACGCTACGGTTTCTGCCATTGCCAGTCAAAGAACGGAAACGACAAGCACAAACCACACTGGAAAACGCGACGGAACAAGACTTGAGAATATGCCCCGCGATGTCTTTGTTCAGCTTATGGCAAAGGCTGAAGAATGGTACTTCGGTGACCAACAAGGAGAGTTTCCACAAGAGCTCGCTGGGATCCGAAAAGGCGTGGAAGCATGGTTCGAGAAATTCGCTGAAACAAATTTTTCTGCCACAGGTAACAAACTTGCGACGGAATACAAGCAACATTTCCGCGCCATTGCCAATGGCGATCCCGCCATGCTTACAAAAATCAAAAAAAGAGCTATGGAATCCACCGTTATTGGCGTGGAAGATGCCTACCTAACGCTGATAGAACACCAAAGCAGGGAAACGCGTAAGGAATTTACAAATCTCTCATTAAGCGTTTATCAACGATTCCAATCGAACGGTAGCGATGGGGGATCTGTGGCCGATATGTATCGCTCATTGGAACGGCAGCCGTTTGGACCCAATACGGATATTCATACGGTACAAACCTCCAGACTCGACACCCTTTGGTGTCAATATCCGACGGAGGAATCTCTGACATATTTGTTTATCCCACGAACTGGCGAAACGCCGAAACAGACGGCGGAGCGAGTTATTGGGTTTCTCAAAGAGCATCCGCGAGATGATTCACGGTCCACGAATTTCCTCGAATTGCTGGCTTATTCGCCGAGTGCCGAGCGAATATCATTAATTGAAACATACGAATTCACAGACGCCACGTGTCAGGCGAATTCCCAACGTTTTTGGGACGGTCTGAATGCGGTTTTGAATAACGCGGAAATTTCGTCCGATGAGCGGCAAGCGTTGTGGCAACAAGTGCTCACTCCCTTAAATGACGCAGCAACATGGCGCGACGCCGGTTCTCACGAGTTTAGCCATATAGGAACACCCGCGACCATAGGCAGGGCGGACTATAAGGCCCTACGCGCACAAATGGAATCGTGCGGCATGAGCTTTGTCTTTGGAGTTGAAGACGTATCCGTGCACCCAAGAGCGTCCGATTTGAGTTTCTGCAACGAACTCACCAATACTGCGCGCGCCCCCGATTCTACTGCATATCTGACATCGTGCACGCGGGTACAGCCATTGATCCACTTTCGATCGGGTGCGTTTGCGGACTCGGACGCTTAGCATAGTGCCAACGTGCATTGGCAAATTTTAAAAGATCCGTGTCCGCGATCAAAAGAATCTGCGCCAAAAGCTTTGCCAAATGGCCTGTTGAGGGCTTCTCTGCTCCAGTATATGAGGGAGTATCCGATTCTATCCGCCGATGAGGCGGCAGAGATGATTCATGATGGCGACACCATTGCCGTTGGTGGATTTACGACGGCGGGATCGGTGAAAGTCATCACAAAGTCTCTGGCCGAACGGGCTCAAGCGATACACGCGCGCGGAGAACCCTTTACCGTTCGCGTGCTATCCGGAGCTTCAACGGATGTGGCCGTGGACGATGCCCTTGCAAACGCGGAGGCCATTTCCTATCGGCTGCCGTACCAAACGAGTGTCCCCTTGCGCCAGCGTATTAACGCCCGGAAGGTGGAATTTTTAGACATGCACCTTTCCTCCATGATGCCCCTGCTCAAAAGTGGCGCCCTCGGAGCGATTGACTACGCCATTTTTGAAGCCGCCGCCGTCTACCGGGACGGTTCCATCCTGCTAACAAGTGCCGTTGGCGCCGTGCCCACCTTCGCCCGCCTGGCCAAGCACATTCTCATCGAGCTCAATGCGTACCACCCGAATGACCTGGAAGGGTTGCATGACATCTACGAACTGGATCTTCCACCGCGCACCAGGGAAGTTCCCATCTATCGGCCGTCGGATCGCATTGGGGCCACGCTGATGCGGGTAAATCCGGCGAAAATTGTCGGAATCATTCCCACGGACGTTCCGGATCACGGTATGGCGATGACCCCCGCCGATGAAATTTCTCAAAAAATCGGGGAAAATATCGCCCAGTTGCTCGTCGACGAAATGCATGCCGGGCGCATGGGGGAATCCTTTTTTCCCATCCAAGCAGGTGTGGGGAACGTGTCCAATGCTCTCCTGTCGGCACTCTATTCATCGCCGGCCATACCGCAATTTTGCATGTATTCGGAAATCGTGCAGGATACGGTCATCGATGGCATTGACGCGGATCGCATTCGATTTGCCAGTTCCGCCGGCCTGTCCGTTTCGCCGCCGGTGTTGCAACGCATTTATTCGGATCTGCCGCGTTATTTGAAAAAACTCACCCTTCGCCCGCAGGAAATTAGCAACCACCCGGAGGTAATCCGCCGACTTGGGGTAATTGGCATCAACACGGCTTTGGAAGTCGACATTTGGGGGAATGTGAACAGCACGCACGTTTGCGGCACCCATCTCATGAACGGCATCGGCGGATCCGGGGATTTCACCCGCAACAGTTTCATTTCCATTTTTGCCACACCGTCCACGGCAAAGGGCGGAAGCATCAGCGCCATTGTACCACATTGCTCGCACGTGGACCACACGGAGCACGACACGCAATTCATTGTAACCGAATATGGCGTGGCGGATCTGCGCGGAAAAGGCCCCATGCAACGGGCGCGGACCATCATCGACCGGTGTGCCCATCCAGACTATCGCGAGCAGTTAAATGAGTATCTAGATATGCAAAAAACCGGACACATCGCCGTTAAGCTTCAAGGGGCTTTTATGTTCCATGAAAAATATGCCATGGCCAAATAGTTACGCGGCGAATGCTTACAATTGCTGAGTTTTGCGCATCTTCTCTGCGGTTTTTTCCATTGGCCACATGTCGTCTCTGTGGGTCGTCTTGTGATCCCATGGGCATAAAAAACACCCAAGGGATTTCTCCCTCGGGCATCTGAAGAAGGCGGGGTGCCCCCACCAATTGTAAGCGGTTAAGCAATGCCCAGCGCGACTTCCAAGTCTTTGTTGTCGACTACGGCTTGCTTAGCAGCTTTCACCGCGTCTGCTATCGCAGCGGCAACAGCTACCGCCGTTGGACCGCTGGTATCATCGACAATAACCGCATTGGACAGATTGGTACGAACCGCGTTAGCACGTTCCTGATCGGCGCCATTACCTTTATTAGCACCAACATACACCTTTGTCACATCTGCGTTCGGCAATGAAATGATTGCATCTTTTTTGACGCCGCTGATATCAATACTAATCGCTCTATCATTCTTTCTAACTTCACTAATAGCACTGCCCACGACTTTCGCATGAGCAACAGAATCTGGCAGCGTGACTGCGCCGTTCATGGAGTCACCAAGCCCTAACTCAACATCGGTAAGTGAAGCAAAGGCGGAAAGGTCACAGGCATCAGCCTTATGCAGCATGCAAATTGACAGCGCGACGACAGACGCTGGCATATCGATACCGCCCATGCCAAATTCGGCCACTTTACAACCGCCGCCGATTTCTACCACCCTCAACGCGGAATTCGCTTCCGTACCTTCTTTATGGAAGGCAACCGCCTTCACGTCACCGCCAAGTCCTTGCACATTGAACACCGCTAGGTCCTTCCAGCCGGTAAGGTCGATTTTCTCACCATTAGTATCAACCGATAATATTCCGCATTGCAGGAACTTAACTGATCCGAGCGCAACATTAGACGCATTATCTGTTCCGCTTTTTTGCAATACAATATCATGCCCCGTCGACAGGACCTCAAGCGCAGCCATATTCCCCAGTGCACCGTTCGCATCAAAGATGCTAACGTTATTATTTTTAACGTCAATACTCCCGCTGATGAGCATTTGCACCTTTGCAACGACATCATCGTGAATGGAAATTCCAGAAGTTAAGCCCGAGTCCTCGACATCGACATATATAATGGTCCCAATGGCAGATAAGTCGCATGCGTTGACCGCCTTACAGCCATGGAGATCCAGACGCGTGAGGACACTGCAACCATCGAAGGTTAACGTGCCAGCTGTGATGGCATCAGCACGGTCCGTGAAGCTCATGAAATCGGCATTACTAGTACCACTAATCGTTAATGCGCCATGTTTCGCACCACTACTAATGAAAATACCGGCAACCCCACAACTCGCGCCGGAAACATCGATCTTACTTAACGCATAATCTGTACCGTTGTCGTCTGGCTCGATGCTGATACCTATGATACCGCCCTTGGAACCTTTTAGATCAAGCTTGGTTAGCTTTGTCAGTAGCGAAATATTAAGGTTGGCGTCCCCGGAAGTACTATCAAAAACCACCCCGGCCACTCCGTCAGCGTCGACGACAAAAATCTCCTTGCCGCTCCAATTACCAGTGAGCGTGAGACTTTTCAAAGCCTCCCAGTCGGTCCGAGCGATCAACAGTGTGTTGCCGCCTTGGGATTCGGCCCAAGCAGCGTCCAGTGTGACATTTGTACCACTGAGCCTTCTTACGATGCGCGTTTCATCAGGATTTAATCCGTCAAAACCGCCACCCCGCAAGCTGCCCTCCACAGCAGTAAAGGTACTAGCGTCAGCACTAGTCTTTACTTCGTTACAATTCGCAACATCGATACGTGTCAGCGCTTTCGCAGTCGCCTCGCTCAAACAAAGCGTCATCTCATCGGCACGGGATGTGATTGCCCGCAAGGCGCCCGCGTCAGCAGAAGCATTTCCGGCGGACACGTCCTTAATACATATGATGTTGGAACCAGCGCGAACATCGAGTCCGTAAGCCATAAGAGTATCATGCATAAACTCTAAGTTACGGTCACTGACTGTGAGGCTCGTTGTAGGCGTGGCGCCATCAATTCGATGTATTGTTCGTATACCGCCAGGCAATGAGATTGTCCCAGTAAAATCAGTGAGGGCGCTGTTATCCATCACAAGATGTGTAACGCCATCCGGGACGACAAATCCATCTGTAACATTACCAGTGGCGGGAAGTCCACTCGGAAGGGCTAAATATGTAACTTTTGAGACGTCAAGGCCATGTAACGTACTGGCATCGGTACCATCGAACAATCTGGTCACCGGGACGCTATTCTCTTCACCGCCGACCTGAATTACCAAGTTTTTGTTGCCGATGGTGAAATACGTTAAACTGTTAAGTACAATGGCGTTCTCGACAATCAACCTCGTGCAACTAGCGGGCAGCACTAACTTATTGCCAGCAATTGCAGCTTTCCCGACGATCCTAACCTCTACCAGATTAGGGAACTTGGACAAATCAAGGAACTCCGCTTGTTCGTTCGAAAGCACGAGATGCGTAACGTCAGTAAACACATCGTGGAGGCCCTTATTGGCGTCGGCGCCAACTTTGATCCCATTGCCAATGGCCTCGTCGACATTCGTCATTTGCGAAATGTCAAGCGCCGTAACAGTGGCGTTGGCCGCGCTTATTGCGGCACTAGCTTTTGCCGTACCCCAATTGCCAGTCAATTGGACCATCGTCGCTTTCGTGTCAACGTTACCAAAAATGTTCGCACCCGCACCCAGGCCAACATCTACATATCCTTTTCCGGCTTCTGCAACTCCCATACCAGCCAAAAGCGCGCCCGCGTTATCACTGGAAGCAGCGAGATCGCTATCCTTCATGATGCTGATCTTATCAAACCTACTAGCCTCAAGGGCGTCAGCATCCTTTACTGTTATCGCACTAGCAACACCTTCAGGAATTTTGATTTTAGCAAATTCGTGCCAGTCAGCATGCAACTTGGCGAGATCAATCTCTTTCTTGTCAGCATCCGTTGCATCAACTGGAGCCTTGGCTATGACAATCGTGCATGTGCTCTTGTCAGCTGGAGCGGTAGAAAAGAACGCGTTAGCGGCACCACTCCTGAGCGACTGGACACTGACCGTAACCTGTTCCAACCCGGTGAATTTGGCGGTGTCGGTGAGCGCCACGCCCTCACCGGAACCGCAATATATGTTGCCGAGCGGAAGCACTGCCGCATTCCAAACCTTAACTTTGTCAAGCCCGGCACCGGCAACGTCTTGCGCGAAACGGAGCTCTTGAACCTTGATGGCGCCATCGAAGATTTTCCCTAAGACTCTACCAGTGACCAACGCCTGGTTAGTAAGGGCATCGGTGACGTGGACGACCACCGACTTGCTGCCAGATGGCAAGCCGGCCAATGCATCGTATTGGCCTACGGCTCCCTTGAGCTCTGTCAACTTGGTGAACGATGACAAGTTAGTAAGATCTATGCCGGAACTATTTTGAATCCTTGCCTCGAGATTTAGCTTCCCAACTTTTCCATTTTGGTTGGCGGGCAGAACAATTGTTTGGCCATTGACTAAACTAGAGAAGTCATACGTATCACTATCGCCAATGTCGCCAATAATCGTCCAAGTGCAATTAGCGGCACCGCCTTTGGGGGCCTGCAGGAGGGCACACTTGGAGGCATCGCCAGTGATGGACGTCATGGCAGTAAACCTGCCGAAATCGATCAAATCCGTATCCAGGGCGTCTGAATCTGCGACCACCAAAGTACTCGCGGAAGTGCTGAGATTTAGCGTGGTGATATTTGTAATTTGAGTCTGCGATAGAACCAACTTGCCAACGGCCTGTCGGCCGAGATTAAGCTTAGTGAGAGCGGTGAACCCACCGAGATTCAAGACCTTACTATCGTCCACCGAAATTAGCGGGGTACCGCCAGCCTCAACAATAAGGCCATGGGACAGATCCAGGGCCGCAATTTTACCCTTATCAGCGTCTGCGATTTGCACGGTGACGGATTTGCTCCCTCCAACTGCTCCCGCGAGTGCAAACTTGGCGTTGTCCGCGAGCCCGCCCTCTGGAACCCTAACCAAAACGTTGCAACCAAGTTCGCACAGGTGCTTTTGAGTCATCGTCCCATCTGCGTTGACTACCCAAACCGTGAAATCGGCAAGATTCGCAACATTTACCCCGGCAGGGAGCACGATTTCTAGGGTGCCATTGACACCGCCCAGGGCGTCAAGCTCGCGATCGCGGAATATAAGCCTGCCAGGCGGAATGCCAATAACGGTATGGCGTATATCATTAGTTACGATGTCTCCTAATCGGACATCGACATACAAACGCTTATCAATCTCGTTACCGAGTTCAACTAACGCCAAATCATTGACGTCAATAGTCAGCAGTTGGCCAACCGCAGCCAACGTCGCTGGATTATCAAGATCAGTATTCTCGATTGTACAGCCACCAATAAATGCATTGGATAGATTGAGCTTATTGCTATCATCCCAAATGTCCTCGCCAATCTTGAAATTAGAGGCGCGTCCGCTAAGGTCAAGACGCTTAAGACGAGCGACATTGCCAGGCGGCGTAAATTTTTCCAATGCGGGACCCACGATGAAACTCTCTAGAGAGTCCGGAAGAACCGTCACCACCTTAGCTTTCTCGCATCCACCCAAATCGAGCTTTTTAAGACCCGTATATGCAGAAAGGTCCAAGGTCGCATCACCGTCACTGTCAGTGAAGAGCGGTGCTGATGCGCCAGCGGAATCTGCGGCCGCCTTATGCCCCAAATTTTTTGTCTTCGGGCCAAGGGTTAGGGACGTTAAATTGGTCTTATCACCAATGATAAGAATGTCAGCGGCGCTCCCACCATCTACGACACCACAGCTGGACGACAGAACCACTGTCAGCGAGGTATTAAAACCAACTTCGGTAAATTTGTATTTCTTGGTGCCTACGAAGACGCTGACATCGTCCAAATTCACACCATCACTCACAGAAACCATCCCGAACTTTGCCCGAAGGTCTTTAAGCGTAGTGTCGGCAGGGACGCGCAGTTCCTTGAACCCAGAGTGCAAAACGAGTTCCGGAATTTGGCCGACCGGGAATGCTTTCACATCAAAGACCACGACACCATCCAGACAGAATGCCTGCGCCGGCGTGCCCGCGCCGGTGACGACCTTTGCATTGGCGGCAAGCCTAATGGACTTCCAATCATCTTGTTTGCTGCTCCCAAAGAACAGCGCACTACCATCTTGCATCGTCGAAAGATAGAGATCTCTACAGTCGTTAAAGGCGTCAGCACCATGAACCACCAGTTTCGACGCCGTGCCTGGATTAAACACACAGGGGACTTTCGTGCGGGAAACCTTGACAATAGGTATCCCCGGGCTAGTGATGGCGAAATCTTCCAGACTACCAAGTCCTTCCGGGATGGTCAACGTCTTGCTGCCGTCTGACTCACCGATCCAGTTATCACGTTCCGCATCATCCACGGAAATGCATGTAATATCACCATGCACGTGGAACGTATTCATACGGCCAACATCAACTCCAACACGCTCTACAGCCTCGCTTGCAACATGAATATTTTCTATGACGCCGAGGTTGGCATAATTACCTGTGATGACCTCACTATTGTCAAACTTCAGAGATTTCACCTTTTTGCCCAATGAAAGCAACTTCATGCTACTGACGCGTATTTCCGCCAACTCAACGCCGGTGACAGTGTCACCGGTGGATAATTGTCTAAGCACGGATGACCTGATATCAAGCGCAGTAATACTGGAACCAGCCCGGGAAAAATCGGCATCCGTCAGTCCCGCAAAATGTTCCGCACTCAACGTGAGCTTACCGCCTTCAATCAAGTTGGCGCCACTGGCAACGCGTATACTATTCAATGCTTGCGATGCGTCGAAGACCTTCAATGCCTTCGAAGCAGTATTGCCGGCAAATATAACGGAGGAAACCTTGGAATCGGCGAGGTGAAGCTCATCAATTTCCGAGTCGGTTTCGACTGACGTGATATCGGTATTGGCGCCGATGATAGCTTCCTTTAGTGCTGCGGTGAGGGACGCCTTGAGCATAAGCTTGCCGTCTTTGATGAGCTCAACCGGGTCGCCATCGCCAATGACGGTTATCTTTTTGACACCTTTCGGGATAACGATGCCCGTAAGACTTTTGGCGATATCATCATGAAACTCGAAGTTCTCAACGCCCTCGGGGATGCTTAAAGCGTTGCCGGCGGCAGCGGCTCCCTTGCCGAGGATAAGCGTCCTGCAGATCGCGGGGGGCTTGATACCCGTAGTGCCGCCAAGCGTGGCTCCACTGCCAACTGCCAGAGACTGCAATTCTTTACACTCGCTGAAATCGCTGACAACCACACCATCAACGTACACATCAACATGTTTCCCGTCCTTACCGCGCAGGTCAAGATGCACAACTTGGGCCAGCTGCTCCCTGGTTAATTTTATGCAAGAAATGTCCGCACCACTTGCGGTAAACTTTCTCAGGGCGTCGAAAGCCGTAAGATCGAGCACTCTGTCAACAATCTTTTCATCGTCGCCAACCTTCATGGATTTCATTGTCGGCGACAGGGTGAGTTTTTTCAGTTGCGAAGCGCCCGCCGATGCAACCACCAGCGTTTCGACCTTGGACTTCGATAGATCAATCACTTCGACGCCACCGCCTGTTCTTACCTCCATCGCCTCGAATGGAGCCACACTGTTATCATCAATAATTACCTCATTTCTTGAGGTTGGCGCAACACGCATTAAGCGGGGAAATTGCGTTAGGTCAATGGTACTCGACCCATCCGCCGCGTTGAAAAGGCGCCCGCCACTTGCTCCCGTGCCATCGTCTTTGGCCGTCCAGACCTCCATGCCTTGGAAAATCGGAATTTCCTCCAATTCTTGGATGACGTTGTCCGCCATCGATATCGAACCTGGATCAGCGCTAAATTTTTTCACAGCACCACCGTCCGGTACCGTTCCAAAGTAGCAAGGCCTGCCAGCTACGACACTTACTATGCCATCTTCATCGATGGTTGCCGATGCTATGGGTGAAATCGGAGGGGTCGCTGTGGCGCCTGTCAATTGATTTAATTTCGCGACCTTTATCTCATTGGTACCGTCCCATAGGTAAATGTTAGCGGCTGCAACGGCGGAATCATCGCCTAAGTCGGTTGTATCATAGTTCGCACCACCTGCCATCCACGGGATAACGACTTTTTTGGCACGGTCGACGAGCTGTTTAATTGGAAGCTTACCTGTGGTGCTGAACCCATCCGCGCCAATGACACGGATTTCAGCGAGCCTGGTATCATCACCAGAACTTGGCTTCACCGGGAGACCCGAAACACAAGCCAAATTCGCCTTGTTGACGGACAACGTCGTCAGGCCGGTGAATGGAGCCTTTAAATTGCCAACATCAGCACCTGCGCCTGGTCCAGCCTTAAAGGTAACCTTCCCCGCGCAGGCGGAGAGGTTGATCTCGGCAACTTTAGACAAGCTATTTTCGCCAAGATTGACCGTTGTCGCACCGGCGGGGAACTTCAATACCGTCGGAAGGGTAGAACCAGCCGGGTAAGTAACGGTGGCAAGGGCCTTACTGCCAGCGGCGGCGGTTTGTATCGCTGCCGCAGCACCTTGATTCGTCGGCATTGTTGCCTCAGTAAGCCCAGAAAAAGCGTCGAAAAGGCCTTTTTGGGCAGTTTCCCCAACAATGGTAACAGCTGGAAGCGTAGCGTCCGTATAAGCAGTCAAATCGACGCTTGTAACCGATGCTACGGCGCCACTCGCGCAAGTAAGCGCGCTTGGCGAAGTTGCGGCAAAAGTTAACGCGTTAACGCCACTTATGATGTGTACGGGCTTCTTGGCGAGCGCGCCACGGCGCAAATCGAGCGGTCCGGCCTTGGTGAGCGCAATACTGAGCGCTACATCCGAATCGGGCTTCAGTAGATCTAGGGCGTCCGTGGCTACAATCTTTGCGTGAACATTGCCACCTCCCATCAATTGCACGTGCTTATTTTCAGGCCAGGTGACAACGGTCGAAGCAGCCGGCTTCCCGTGTTCCGCCGGAGTCGGCACGATGGTAAACGTCTTCGCTCTGTTCGCCTCGGTACCTTGCTCGGTCCCGAAGAAACTCTCAGGAATAGCATATGTCGCGCCAGCGCCAGTTATCTTCACCTTCACAGCATTTTGAGCCAAAGCTTCAACGGGAGCCCCGGTCTGGTTGGCGTCAAGGGTAACGCTGCCAAGCGCCTTGCCAGTGCCTGTTGGAGGGGCAATTTTGCCTTCACCGCTAAATGTTAAGCCACTAACGTCGAGGTTTTGCCCATCCCAGGTGTCCGCCAGCGGAATCGCCTTGGCGACGGAACCGGTGCAGGAAACCTGAATGGTCGGGTGCTTGCTGCCAAAATTCAGAGATGCGCTCGCCAGAATGGTCTCGACCTGGCTCGAATCAGTGAGGGCAACGCCAATCGTAACTCCATTCGCAGTCACAGCTGCAAACTGTTTGACAAGCTCGTCGATGTTGTAATCAGATTTGGTAATGTTGACCGCAAGAGTTCCATTTTCTCCCAGTGCGGCAAGTCTAGTTCTGACCTCTTCGGGCGTCGGATTATCCGTAAGCGGTACCGGTGCGGGCGCAGGTGCTGGAACAGGACCAATAACAGGGGCAGCAGGATCTCCATTCTTCGGGCCACATGCGAGCCAGGAGATAAGAGTTAGGATTAAAAACACACCAGACGAACCGCCTACAACGATTGCGCCAGTGAACGCAGGAATGACCCATCCTAACACGGGAATAAACGGACCAACGGTAAAGGCCAAGGCAAGCAAGACTCCGGCGCCAACCGCGGAAAGGGCAAATAGAGCTGTGCTCACCCCCCGAAAAACCTTTACGGCTGTCGATGTAACAATGCCACATGTCGACACAGACTTCACTAAGTCGCAATTCGCTTGTTTTGTGTCTGGCACACTTGCAGTGGACAAACTCGTATTATTCATAACTCACACTCCTGTTTCACGTAGGTAGTCCATTACCTATCCCTCCGCACGACATGTCAACTTTTTTTTTCACACGCCAACATCATCAAAACATGGATTTGACTTGCAAAAATCACGCCCGCATTGCAATTTACAAAACTTATTCCTATAATAATTTCTTAATGTAAATTCCTAAATTTAGAACAAGCTTGTCAGCGGCCGAAAACGCGAAAGGTACTCGTTTTCACAAATATAGGGAGCGGAACTTCTGAAAAATCCGCTTTTTGCATCTGGGGATCAAACACTGTCATTGCCCATAAAATCGCGGGTGGCAATTTTGGCATAACTCAACTATGTCAGATTGTTGTTTCGTTTTTAAGAATTTGATTCTTAAGGTCATCCAAGTTTGCAAATGACTGGTACACGGTTAAATATCGTAAATAAGCCAGTTCATCGAAATTTTTCAACACATCCAAAACCACCATTCCAATTTCCGCAGAGGCAAGCCGTTTTTTGCCTCCGTTAAGTAACTGCACCACAACACCATCTACCAACGCCTCAACCCGTTCCCGCTGATGGTCCCCCTTTTTGAGCGCGGCTCGCAGGCTGGTGGCGATTTTTTGCCGATCGAATTCCTCGATGCGCCCGTCCCGCTTTTCAACGGTAATTTCTTCGCGCACGGGTGTTTCCATAGTGGAAAAACGAAATCCACAGTGATTGCACACGCGCCGGCGCTTGATGGAAAACCCGTCGCCGCCCATGCGCGTGTCGATAACCCGTGTGTCTTCAAATCGGCACCGAAGGCATTTCACCGTGCTCCTCCCATTCTATCTTCGGAAAAAGGATTTCCCCGGGTAAAACTTCGTTACCCGCCAATGAAGTTTCCTGCGGCAAATTTTTCCAGGTATCGACCGGAGTTACGCCCAAGCGATACAAAATTTCCGGGCCAATTTCTGGCATGATCGGTCTCAACAGTTCGGCCACAATGCGCACGCCTTCGGCCGCAAAAAATAGGGTGGTATTCAAATTGTCGACGGCAACGGGGTCATCTTTGCGTTTGGCCAATTGCCACGGCGCGCGCGTTTCCACATATCGGTTTAGTTGTCCCACGAAGCTGAAAATTTGTTCCAACCCCGCATGAAATGCGAAATTTTCATACTCCATGCGGACGGATGGAATAAGTCGCCGGGCACTTTCTTTGATTTCTTGGTCGAGCGATTCTTCGGATGCGGGTGCGGGAATCTTTCCCAAACAGTAACGCCCCACCATGTTAACCAATCGGCTGACCAAATTGCCCAGGTCGTTTGCCAGGTCGGCGTTGTAGCGCGCCACAAACAAATCGTGGGAAAAATTCCCGTCCTGACCCGTGACCATTTCCCGGAGAAGGAAAAAGCGGAAAGCATCCGCGCCATAGAGATCCACGTAGTCCAGCGGTTGCGCCGCATTGCCCAGGCTCTTAGATATTTTTTCTCCACCCCTGGCCAACCACCAGCCATGGGCCAACAAATGTCGTGGTAGCGATATCCCCAATGCATGGAGCATGATAGGCCAATAAATGGCATGGGCAGGCACGAGGATGTCCTTGCCAATTACGTGAAAATCCACCGGCCAATAATCACCAAAACGTTCTTCGCCATAACCAACCGCGGAGATGTAATTTATGAGCGCATCAAACCACACGTAGGTTACATAGTCGGAATCAAAAGGAAGCTCGATTCCCCAGGAAAGCCGCGATTTGGGCCGCGAAATGCATAGATCGTTGATGGGTTCTTTGAGGAATTCCAAAACCTGCTTCTGGCGGAAGGCGGGGACGACAAAATCGGGATTCTTATTTAAAAAGTCCACTAACCATCCTTGGTAATGGCTCAAACGGAAAAAATAATTGGTTTCTTTCAGCTCGACGGGTTCGCCAATATCTTCCGGCCAGCGGCCATCTATTTTATCCCGTTGCTGCACAAACCGTTCCGCCCGCGTGCTGTAAAGGCCGGTGTACTCCGCACGATAGATTTCGCCGCCATCGTATAACTTTTGCAAAACCTTGCGCACAACTGCCTTGTGCCGTTCATCGGTCGTGCGGACGTAATCGTCGTAGTCCACGGTCAGGCGTGCGCACAGGGCCTTAAAATTTTCCGCCACGCGACCACACAGTGCCTGAGGCGTGATGGACTGCCTTTGGGCGGTTTCCGCCACTTTTTGGCCGTGCTCGTCCAGACCAGTAAGGAAATAGCATTCTTCGCCCTCGAGCCGCCGGGTCCGGATGATGGTGTCGGCTAAAACCTTTTCATAGGCATGCCCTATGTGCGGACTTCCGTTAGCATAATCAATGGCCGTGGTCAAATAAAATTTTTTCACTATACGAAGGCTTGGCCCATAAGTTGTGGGCTGCAAGTCAAATAACTGGCAGGTTTCCCGCGGTATCGTTTTCGCGCAATGAGCGCCGTGGAGCAAGCCAGGCTCCGAAGATCAAGAGCCGTCGTGAGCGTGCTAAGTCAAACAAAGAAGACGTCACGAAACTCCTAACCGCCCACGGGATGGTTGAAAAAATTTGCGGACGTGCAAAAACTTTTCCGCGCGGCGCAATTTTACAGAATTTATTGCCAATGACTACCGATTCGCAAAAAGTCTGCCATGGTCAAAATTTGGCAAATGACCCTCTGGATGTTGGCTACGCTGTTTCCGGTGATGTGTTTTGCCGCAGACCCGGAAAAGGTGCCGGAAGTTTCCGTGGTCATTCCCATTTACAACGGAAAGGCCTACTTGGCCCGCGCGTTGGATAGCGTTTGCAATCAAAGCTTTACAGACTTGGAAATTATCTGCGTGGACGACGGATCCACGGACGGATCGCTGGAAATTTTAAGACAATACGCCGCCAGGGACCCGCGCATTGTTGTCCTGGAAAATGTGGTCAATCGCGGCATACTTTATACGCGTCTGCGGGGATTTTTACGCGCCAAGGGGAACTATATCATGACCCTCGATTGCGACGACGAATTTTTCCCGAAAATCATTGAAAAAGCCCATGAAGTCGCGACGCAATATGACGCTGATGTCGTTCACTTTAATACAAAACTCGTAAACGATCGTGGCAGAGAAATGCGCATGCATCGAAAAAAGAGGCCGATATTGCACATATCGGATGATCAGAGAATGACCGATATTTTTTTAAATAGTCGCAATGTCTTCCTGTGGGATAAAATGTTCGCGAGAGATCCACTTGTTGCCACTGCTCAATATCTTTTTCCTTGGGCTAACCAGAATCATATCGTATATTCCGAGGACTCCGTGGTTTTAGCATTCACAGCAAGAAACATAAAAAAATACATCGGGATTGAAACCTTAGGATGCATTCATAACACTTCGTCCGGAGTGACGGCGAGGGTCCGCCAAAATGCATTGAAATCTTTGCGCATCTCTTCAGATCATCGTCGCGTTTATCTCAAAATGGTCCTTGACACGATTGAGCTGGGCGATCCGGCCTACGCCGCACGACTCCTGCACCGCTTTCCCGCGCCATTTTATGAGCACATTGCCACCCTGCCACTCCGGGAAGGGGTAGATCTTTTTTCAAAATATATCGGCCCAATGCCGCCCAAAATGCGGCTAAAAGCGGCCCACAAGATGCGATGCACATCGCCGCTGTGGCGTCGGAATATTCGACGATTGGCGAGAGCCGTTCGGAACGAAATTCGAGCCGGTACATGGGTTGGCAAATCGCGAGCCATTTAGCCGGTCATCTTTTCAGCCATCCGGGGGGGCTTTTTGACGCGGCGTGATTTTACAAAATTCATTGCATGTAGGCATTTGCGCGTAAACGATTGGATGTGATCAAAGTTTGGGCAGTGGCTGTTTGGGTGTTCGCGCTGTTTTCGCCGGCGTGCTTTGCCGATGGAAAAGTGGCGCCCGAAGTTTCGGTCGTGATTCCCGTTTACAACACGGAAGCGTATGTGGCCCGTGCGTTGGACAGCGTTCTCAGGCAGAGTTTTACGGATTTGGAAATCATTTGCGTGGACGACGGATCCACGGACGGGTCCTTGGAAATTTTGAAAAATTATGCATCCAAAGATCCACGCATCATCGTCTTGGAAAATGTAGTCAACCGTGGCGCGCTTTACACGCGGTTACGAGGGATTTTACATTCCAGAGGCAAATATATCATGACCATCGACTCCGATGACGAATTTTCCCCGAAAATCATCGAAAAAGCCCATAAAATTGCGACGAAATATGACGCGGACATTGTCCATTTTGGTACAAAATCCATAGGCATACGCGGCGAAGAGCGGCCAATATGCAGAAAAAGCAGACCAATGTTACGTGTAATAGATGATGGGCAAAACATATTCGATATTTTTGTTGGCGGTCGAAATTTTTACTATGTCTGGGATAAAATGTTCGCAAGAAAATCTATTATTGCGGCTGCTCAATATCTTTTCCCCTGGGCGGAGCAAAATCATATCACATACAATGAAGATATTATCGTTTCGGTGTTTATTATAAGAAACGCAAAGAAATATATCGGCATTAAAGCCATTGGATATCATCATTATGAATCCATCGGTGTTATAGTTAAATAACCCCAAGGCTATAATTTAAGAATTTTACCCCTTCAAAAAATGCAAATAATGCATTTTTAAAGTTTAAATAATTTCCTCTAAATTTGCGCAATTTTCTTTTTAAGT
>JAIRLM010000035.1 GCA_031259325.1 Puniceicoccales bacterium | reverse complement strand
AACCCGGAGACCATTGCCAAGGTCACGCGCCTGACCCGGGAAGAGCTTTTCGTTTTCTTTGACCAGAGCCATTGCGTCGGCATCGATTTACCGCTTCCGCTGGCGGGCAAATCAATCATGACCGTGTGCCCCCGGAAGACGATCATTTCCCTGGTCCTGCAGGCCATATTGCGGGCGCGGGGCTTCTTTGACCATCAGGCCGTGGACATATACCTAACGGAGCAGTTGGAGTCAGGTGCTGATCAACTGGGAACACCTGCGGGTGTTTGTGCACTGTTTGACCGTTTCGATGCCAACGAACAAAATATGCTCAGAACGCATCTCATTTGTAATCTCGATGCCGAGCTCATGGAGGCGGGCCGACGAGTTATGGAAGAAAAGGCCAATTGGTTTTATAGAACGTTTAGATTGATTATTGTACGCTGCGGCAATTGGTTCATCCTCGGTTGGTTCCGCCGCCACTGGAAATGGCTCCTGGCGGGATGCGCGGAGCTCGCAATTACGCATTCGCCGTTTTCCGCGACGGCGTGGTATAGTCGATTGAAAGAAGAAGCAGCAGCGACGGATCTTGTCGCGCGACAGCGGCACCTAATTGGAAAAAGGCTACGCACCTACGGGGCTGATAGAGCGTTTTTCAGGGAAACCGAGCAAATTGTCGCGGTTGCGTGGAGGCAATTTGGAAATGCTCGCGTATTTGCCGTGCCCCCTGGGGGCTCGTCGCAGGTGAACACACAGACAGAAGTTCAAGTCGAGATGGAAGTGGAAATAGAACAGACGCAGGCCGAACCACAAAGATATCGCGGCAGCGCCAGAGACGAACAGGAAATTTCGTGTGCTACAACTGGACCTCAAACTGCATCACAAAATTTCCTGCTTGGTATTATGAATAGGTTCCCGTATGAGGACAGTCAAACTTTCAAAGAAAAAATTCAAAAGGCATTACAGGCGGGTTCAACCGGTCAAAGGTTGATGTGCGAAATTTTATCGCCTCAGATACCCGCGCTCGATGGAAGGCGTACATCATCGCGATCGCAAATACCAAGTGACACTTATCAGGACTGGTACGAAAACGCAATGTTGGCCCAAGTGCCAATGGATATTTTTTCGAATGAGATGCAGCGCTTTGCAGCTAAAGTTGAAGCTATCTACGAGAATGCAAAGCCCCGAGAGAAGGAAGAAAAAGATAATGAAAACAAAGAAGGCGTGAAAAGGCAAAAACGGCCGCCTTTGGATACATTGAAATTGCCGCCCAAATCCGATATGAATTATTGGTTATATGTCGATAGTAATTTCGATGCTTCGACTAGAGATAAACTTATCGCCTGTTTTAGCGAGGCTGACAGAAAAATAACGGAATTGTGCGCACGCACGGACGAATACAAAAAGACAATGCAGGTGGGACAGCAGATTGTTAACAAACTGGGACTTGCGGACCTGTTCGATCCCGTTTCCCGTGAAGTTTTGGGACAGTCAATTGCCGAAAAAGACCTTATGGATTCGTTCCCCAAAATCGTTTTTTCCTTGTATCGCATTCTTTTGCAAAACGGTGAAACCCTGACAGATGAACAACTTGGAGAATTAGTTGCTGGTAATTCTCAAAAGTTTAAAAAACAAATCGGCCAAAAAGAAAAAGATGCGCTTATGGAATGTGTGAGCGGTCCGCTCAAGGAGTGGCTCGCCGGGTATTTTCAAGATCCGGATACCATTTGCACAATATGTAAAGTGGTTCTTAACATAATCCTTCCCCCGCGACCGGATAACGCGGCTGAAATGCTTGCCAGGTTGGCGCTTGGTGCTGCCACCGGCCAGATTAAAAAATCTAACACTGCCTCGCAGGATGCTATGAGTGTAGTAATTGAAGGTATGACTGCCACCGTCGGCATGCTTTTATTCGGAGGGGAATTTGATCCAAGCAAGCCACAGAATACAGAAGGGGCACTGGCCTTGGCCGGCATACTCGTGCCTTTTTATCCATACTTAGACGAACACAATCCCATAAGGGTTGCGGTGACTGAATTATTTGAACGAACCAGAGGGGAAATTGTAAAATTAGGCGGAAGGACGCTTGATCGTCTCCAAGTTTTCGACGAGGAAAAAGTTATTGGTGCTCTGGATGGCATATCGTCGGTTAATTCGTGGCTGCAACAATATTGGTCCGAATTCGACCAAATTTTTTCCGAAAATGTTTCCGTTTCAAAGCCGTTTTCCCACGCTTTTACTGGCGACAACGACCCCGTGACAACCGATGCACGCAACGTTCAGCACATGCTCGTATATCGCGATAGTTTCGGCATAGTTAGATGTCTTTTTATAACACCCAAAGAGGCGGTAGATTATGGTAAATTAATTTGTGGTGGCAATTTAGTTGACGCGTACATCTACGACACCCAAGGGAACCGGATTATGGATTACACCCGGCCGGGCGAGCCGGAGGAGAGCCCGGAAAGTGATCCCGATTGGGGCGAAGCGCTGCGTGCGATCAATGAGAAAGCGCTGGAATTTGCCTTTTGGGCCCAGGTCTACAACGGGACCCTTACCCCTGAATTTTTATGGAGAAATCCGCCTTTGATCCCACTATATAGAAAAACGATCGGCGGCGTAAACCGCAGCAGGGAATGTGTCGAAAAATTTATGGAAAAATCTCGTCAGGATCCATCCTGGATGTTCACTGCACTCGTCACTTCTGGCACCGCGACTTAAGCAAATTTTGTTACAAGTGGAAAAAATGATGAAAATTTTTTTCGCGGAAATCCAATTGACAATTCGCCGTTCTGGCTAGAATGAGGCGCCTTTATTCGGTGGAATAGCGGAAAAACTATGGGGACGATTTTTTTTGCCTGCGGTGTAATGCTAGCCGTTTCCTTCATGTCGTCGCTTTTTGAAGGGATTCTGGTGAGCACGACCGTGTCCGAGCTCGAGATTTTTAAGCAAAAACACCCACGGCTTGGAAAACTTTTTGCGTATTATTGGGAACATTCGGATCGCGCCCTGGCGGCATTTCTCGGCATTGACACGGCAACCACGTCAATTCTTTCCATCTTTTTGGGGGCCATGTTTATCAAAACCTGGGGGGAGGCTTCCGTGTTGCCCTGCTCCGTTGTTATTACGGTCCTTGAATTCGTTTTCACGGACATACTCGCCAAAATGCTTGGCATTTACCATCGGCGCTATCTGCTCCGCTGGGCGGTTTATCCCATGCGGTTTATCGTCTGGACCATGCTCCCAATTTCCTGGGCATGTTCGCTTATCGTCCGATTGTTTGTTCCCCGAGCCCGTGGGAATGAGGACTTTTCCGACGAAACACTCATTTTGACAGCCAAGCGCGGTGTGGCCGATGGAGTTTTGACCTCCGTGGAGGGGACGATGTTGGAACAGACCCTCACCCTGGATGACGTGGCCGTGGAAACCATCGCACAAAAACCCATTTTTTCGTTAGACGCGACAAAGACTGTTGCGGAAATTTCCAGCAAATATCCAGAGATCCCCTATGGGCGTATTCCCGTCTACGAAAGGGATCAAGCCCATTTCATCGGCGTTGTCCGCCGTCGTGATTTGCTCCAAGCCCTTGCCGCCGACCGGCACCAGGCCATGGTCGGTGAGTTTGTCCGAGAAATGGTCACAATTTCCTGGGATACAAAAATTTCCGGAGCCCTGGAGATCCTCCTCCAACGGTTCCAACAAATTGCCATCATTAGCGGAGAAAGCGGAGAACCCATCGGGGTTTTAACCATCGAGGATATCTTTGAATACATTTTGGATCGCGACATTTTTGAGTACGACGACCTTTCAAATTTTTCCCGGAGCGATTTTCGAAAGGGCCTGGCCAAGCGGATACCTAAATAAAAAGGATTTGATCATTTCCGTGATTCCGTACACTTTCGTGGTTTCATCACGGGAAGTCCGAAAAATCCATAAAATCGCGGGCTTATTAGATTCCATGCACGCCTGGTGTTGGAAAAATTTTGCAAATTAGCAAACAAATGTTACTCCTTGCCATTCAAGGACGTAGCGCCCATAACTCCAGCTATGGTGGATGGTGCGATAACCTGTTATAGTGGCCAGCTAACGCTGGAACAGGCGGAAAAGCTGCGCAATACACTGGAAATGCAGCAATGGGAGCCGAAAGCCGTTCCCCACGCCCGCTACGCCTACTACGGCAATAACGTGAACGTGGTCGTGTATCTGTCCGGGAAAATGGTCGTGCAGGGAACGGGCACCGAGGAATTTGTCCAATTTACCCTTGAGCCGGAAATTTTACGGAAAATTGTCCTGGGGTACGATGAGCAGCGACATCCGGAATGGTTCGAGGAACACGCCGGGCTGGACGAGTCCGGTAAGGGAGATCTCTTTGGGCCATTGGTTTCCGCCTGTGTCATTGGCGGCGGAGAAACGATAAACAAGTGGATCAAGGCCGGTGTGCGCGATTCCAAAACCATCCATTCAAAGCAGCAAATTTTTGCCATTGCCGATGAAATCGGCCGCACGGAGAGTGCCGTTGTTGAGGTTTTCACTCTTAGCATGCGCAAATATAACGAATTGTATCTGAGGTTCGGCAACAATCTCAACCGGCTTCTCGCCTGGTATCACTCCAAAAGCCTTCAAAATGCCCGAGAAAAAAACCATGTCGCCAAGGCGCTCCTTGACCAATTTTCCACGGCCCCTCTGGTGCAACGATTTTTCACAAACGACCCAACACTCACCATTACCATGCGGCCCCGGGCGGAGGATGATCCTGTGGTTGCCGCCGCTTCCATCGTGGCACGGGCGGAATATCTGCGGGCCATGGCAAAACTTTCGGAGACCGCGGGTGAGGAACTTTTGCGCGGTGCCAACGTCCAGGTGGAGGAACAAGCCCGGCGTCTTGTGGTACGTTTTGGCGTCGATAAACTGGGAGATTATGCCAAATTGCACTTTAGCACGGCACAAAAAGCCATTTTTGGTTAAAAGTTTTAAATATCTTGTATTTTACTTTAAGGTGTGTTAAACGAGAATATGGAATCATCTTCTGGCAGCATGCCCTTACATGCCAGGGTTGTAAACCACCCAATAGCTGGAATAATTGGTGTCGCGACCGGATTAATTGGCGCAATTGCCACGGCGCCCCTTTGCTTCGGACTGCTCGCCATCCCGGCCATACTCTCCTCCGTGGTCCCATTTCTGTTGCCCGCGTTTGTTCTTGCCTGTTGCGTCTTTGCCGTCGGTACAACGATGGTAGGCTATCACCTATTTACGCGACAACCTAAACAAAAGGATGAT
>JAIRLM010000017.1 GCA_031259325.1 Puniceicoccales bacterium | reverse complement strand
ATAATCAACAATTTGCGCGGCGGGCTTCGAGTATTTTTTCAATCAATGCCGGACGATTGCGAAAAATTCCCAAAAATCGACCTTCATAAACAGTTCGACTTCATATATCCGAATGCACTTTGCAATCCGTATTTCCGAAGAAATGTCAAAGGGGCGTTAAAAAGACCCTATCGCTTCCAGCTGCGACGCATCGTCTTCACTCTGAGCAACGTGCGAGGTGGCGGAAATTTCGTCAACGAATTTGAGAATCTTTTCACATTCGCCTTCCAGGGAAAATTTATCGCAGAAAATCTTGTGCGACCTGCGCGCCATTTCTATGGCCTCCTCCGGGTGTTCGTGGATCCACTTCACGTGATCGTCGATTTGTTTAAAAATTTCCTCAACGGGCCTTTCCGTGTCGATGAACAGTGCGCAGTCGCCAAAATTTTCCTGCATAAAAGCGGTTTTTTCCGTGATAATCACGCAGGATGAAGCAGGAGCTTCGAAGTCGCGAATCACAGCCGAGCCTGACTCAAAATGCTGTCCAGCATGCAAAATGAGCGCAATCCCAGCTGTTTCCATGATGTCTTGCACGTCTTTGAGACCATGCACGGGAATTTCGCCCTTCCAGGAATGCGGACCTGCCACCCGCCAACTGCTAGCCGGACCGTAGAAATCACAGTATCCCGTCTTGTCGAGCATTTGAAAAAGTTTTGCTAAGTCCTTGCGGCGACGTGGGTCGTGTAAATATCCCACGTAGACGATTCGTTTTTTGGGACTGTCGCAAAAATCCGTTTTACTTAAGCTTAGGTAAGTTTTTAGTTTACGAAAACTTTTCCCATTTTTGCGAAAATACTCTTCCAACTCGGCGGTGCCAGATTGAGCAAAAAGAAAATTGTCATAGGCATTAACATGTTGGTAGCGCGCGGGAGAAATACAATATGGCGAATGAATATAAAGCAGGGATACAATCCCGGATGTTGGGTTTGGTGGCGGGATTGTCGTCCAGAGCGAAATAAAAAAATTAGGATTCATTTTTTCTGTCATACGCGCAACGTCTTCTGAACATACGCACCATTCATGGCCGAGTTTAGTAAGTGCATCGCCAAGCTGCAGGCAAAAAGATCGCTCCCCAATAGACTCTGGCGCCGCAAGAATAACTCGTCGTGTCCCCGGCGGTGGTTTGGGTAGTTCATCTATTTGCCCTGCAGCGAGTTGCCACACTTGCCGTTCCAGCTCCGGGGACGAAGCCCTGATAAAATGTTTCAGGGCTCGCCGTTGTCGTGGCGTACCCACTCGACTATTCCCAATTCGGGGCGCTGGGACCTGCGATGTTTCCTCGGGTAAACCTACATGACCACGCGTTTCATGGGCTCCAATGAAATTTTCAACCGCCTGCAATTCAAAAGGATGCGATACTGGCCAACGCGGACCCGGCGCACCAACTGTGGGTATCATACACGCTTGAGTCTGACCGTGGAATACGCCGATGTCAAGGGGACTGAAATGACCCTATCGCTTCCAGCTGCGACGCACCGTCGTTGCCCGAAAACCCCGCTAGTTACAAGCTGCAGACGTTCTCCCATCGGCGAATTGTGCCCGATGGAGTTGGGCATAGATTCCATTGGGCATCTGGAGCAATTCCTCTTCCGTCCCCGATTCCGCTATTTGCCCATCCTTAAGTGCCACGATGAAATCCACTTTGCCGATGGCGAACAACCGATGGGCAACGATGAGAACGGTCTTGTTCCTCGTCAAATTATCCAAAGCCTTCTGCACGATGGCCGCCGATTGGTTGTCCAATGCGCTCGTGGCTTCGTCGAGGATGACGATTGGCGCGTCCCGGAGAATGGCCCGGGCGATGGCGATGCGCTGCTTTTGTCCACCGGAGAGCAACACGCCGCGTTCACCCACCTCCGTGTCCAATTGGTCGGGTAAAGTTTTAATAAATTCCTGCAAATAGGCGGCGGCCACCGCGTGCTGGAAGTCTGCCTCGGAGGCGTCCGGATTGCCGAGGCGTATGTTTTCGCGAATGGTTCCAGAAAATAAAAAATTGTCCTGGAAAACCAAGGCCATGCTCCGGCGTAAATCGGCAAGTGGGATTTTGCGAATATCCTGGCCGTCGATCTCGATGGAACCGCCGGTGACGTCATAAAGTCGCGCAAGCAGTTGGACAAGGGACGATTTTCCACTCCCCGAGTTTCCGACGATGCCAACGGTTTTTCCCGCGGGGATGGTGAAATTTATACCTCGCAAAACGGGTTGCCGGGGATTGTAGGCGAAATGCACATTTCGGAAGTAAATTCCCGTGGTGATTACGAGGGGCTTGGCATCGCAGACCAGGACATTGGGAATTTTTGGCTCCAGGTGCATGATTTCTCGGATGCGTTCGATGGCCAGCAGTGCGCTTTGAATGGCGGTTAGGTTGTTTCCGATGCCCTTGAACGGCGTGTAAAGTAACAAAAGTGCAGCGATGAAGGATGCAAAACTGCCACCGGTCATGCGGCCGCTCGAAACCAGCCAGCCACCGAAGGCGAGAACGAATGCCAGCCCGATGGAGACGATAAAATGCATGGCCGGGGAAATCCAATTGGAATGGCCGGCAATGCGGGTGGATATGCGCAACATGTCGTCCATCAGGCGGTTGAAGCGGCTTTCCTGCTGTTGTTGCAGTCCATAGGCGATGAGCGTGCGGTTGCCAAGCGTGGTTTCGTTGTAAAAAACCGTCGCCGCGGCCCCGGAATACTCATTTTTCGTGGTCATCGTGCGGATTTTTTCCCGGACCATGCGCAGTGGAAAAAACGCAACGGCGCCAACGAGCAGGGCGATTACCGCCAATGACGGGGCGTTGTAAATCAGCACGCCGGCCAGTCCGATGGACGAAAATAGCCGAATGAGGAAAAATTTTCCGTTATTGATCAAATTCGTGAACGCCACATCGGCGTCATGGCCGAAGCGCATGAAGACTTTCCCCGTGTCCATGCCATCGAAAAACGCGGCGTCCAACGTGAGGAGCTTATGGAAAAGTTGCCGCTTAACCGCCGATGCCGTGCGATTGCCAACCCAGTCGTTTATGTAGGATGTCAAAAAGGTGAGCGCGCTTTGAAGTCCCGTGAACGCTACGATGAGAACGGGAATGAGCGCGGAAACGAGCATGTCCTTTCCCAAAATTACCCGGTCCACGTAGGGGCGCAAAAAGGCGGCGACGGCGGCTTCCATGGCACCCACGGGGATGGTCAACAGGATGCCGATAAAGAGAAGCCCGGCGTGTGGACGAATCAGCTGCCACATGTAACTCCAAAAACCGCGCTCCATAAACCGACTTTAAAATGTATGCCCGCTGGCCAAACAAAGGCTATATTTTTCAGCGGAAGAGTCTTGACTTCGGTGGGAAATTCAGCAAGCGTCTTTCCCTATAGGAGGATCTTATGTCGAATTCTGTTAATTTTGTACAATCGCCAGCTGACCGTGACGCGCGCCATCCCGCCGCGTACTCGTGCAACGCCCTGACTGAAACTTTATTGGACATGGCTGCCGTTATGAATCGGGCATCCGAAAACGTGGCAGATGCACAAGGGCACTTGAATAATTTTCGTGTAACGGGAAATAGGGAGGAATTTGGTGCGTTCATCGGAGATTGGGGGCGACTCGATTTTGATGTGTTCGTGGACCTCATGGCGGGAGTGCGGGCCATTTACCGTGCACTGGGGGCGCATACCCTGGATGACCGCCGGCAAACTTTGGTCGCTATTTTAGGCCAAGTTCGCGCCGCCGATGACACCCGCCGTACGATTGCACGCGAACGTGTTAGAGATATTAGGGAACTTGTCGTTGAGGTTGCCGACGGGGCGCGGGATGCACAGGTTCGCGGGCTCGTACAGGAAATTGATAACCATCTTGTACGTTTGGAAGGTGGCAATTTGGATAGAGAACGTGGATCATCTCCGCTGACGCAATTTCAGGGATTTCGCCCAATTCCCGGTGGCGATGACCCATACGCGAATGCGAATCTGGCCCGCTCATTGCTTAACGACGCAAGAATGTTGGATGCAGCTCGGAAAGCCGAATTGGAGAAGCGAAATATGGAAGATCGTCGGGAATCGGATTATCAGTATGGTCGCACACGTAATGTGCAACGAAAATGGGACAAGGATGCGATAGAAGCGCGAAGGATTTATGGAGAAGCGTCATTGTAGAGTTTCTTTTGGCCACGTGTCTGTCGGGCGATGAAGGCCTGGCGTTTTTTTATTTTGTATTTTCTAGGCGGTCGTGTCTGCGCTTGTTTGCGTGCAAAGCCGCGCTTCGACGGTTTTGACGTCGATTCCAATAATTTTAATTCTTTTGCGACGTGATGTTTTTCCAGCGATGATATCGAAATTTCGCTGGGGAACGGAAAGTTTTCTTGACAAAATTTTTATAAGCTCATTATTTGCCCTACCCTCGTGGGGCGATGACTTAAGTCGCACGCGCAGAGGAAATTGTAAAAATGGCATGATACAGCCTTGGGATGCATTTGGGGTCACGACGACATCGATAATCGCATCCATGGCCGTATCCTGGGGCGGTGGGAAGCAAATCGAAAGCTTCTTTTATTTTGCGGTCGGAGTTGCGCCAATGAATGGAAATTCAAACGGATACCAAAGTTGCCGGGGGGAAGTTGATGCGGCCGATTGGGCATCCGCGTCGCTCCTGGACATGGTGGCGAAAACCGATCCGCGACAGGCCTGGTTTACCCCTAAGGAGGTTGGGGCCATTCTTAACCGAACGGATCAATTTGTGCGCGATCTCCTGGAAAATGGCAGAATTTTGGGACACGCACTCCACGCCCGCGGCCAACGGCGAAAATCCTACCAAATTCATCGCGTGGCATTGGAATTATACCTGCTACAGACGGCCAATTTCGCCCCGGATGAACTGGCAAAATCCATCCTCCGCCTGGTTGACTCCCTGCCGCGCAAACAGGTGGATGCAATTCGTCGCGTGATTTGACCGAATTTGCGAAAATTCCCTGGTGAATGCCCGGCGCAAATTTAGCTTTCCCCCATGGATGGGCAGTTCCGTGGTTGGAAATTTTGGTGGATGTTTTCCCAACTGCTCGCGGGCTGCGCGTGTATTTTTTACAAAAAGATCCGCAACCAACGCGCGGAGTATGTGCCATTGTTGGGGCCATGGAAAACATCCAACCTTAACTTCATCATCTTTTTGTGGTTCTCCGGGCTGTTCGTCCTTGGCTTAATTCCCAGGCCCGCATTGGCTGGAGAACACGCGACATGCATCGTTGAATGCGTTTACCAGGGCATATATTTGGTGCTGTTGATTTTTTTCGTCCGCTTTAATATCTTCAGCTACGCCGTTGGAATTCAGCGCGCGCCCGTGAGTTTGGGAAAATTGGTCAAAATTTCCGTTTTTTCCCATTTCTACCTTACTCCGCTCGTTTTTGCCCTATCGGCTTTGTGGACCTTGCTTCTCACATTCATCAATGACATCGGATTTCATATTTCACTGGAACAGCAGGAACTTTTGCTTCTGTTGGAAGACAGTCCGCCTTTGGCCTGGGCGATACCTGTTATATTCACGGCGGTTGTCATCGCGCCCGCATGCGAGGAACTTCTCTTCCGTGGGGGCATTTACCGCTTTTTGAAAGGAAAAATATCCCCCATACCCGCCAGCCTGCTCACCGGGTCGATTTTTGCCCTACTCCACTGGAATTGGAATGCCTTCCTTCCGCTGTTTTTCCTGAGCGTCTTCCTCACCCATCTCTATGAGCGCGAGGGGTCGCTCCACGCACCCATCATCGTCCACGGACTATTGAACGCGAATAGCATCGTGCTCGCACTGCTTCCGGGATGAATTTATGCTTTGCCAGCCAAGCTGCCAATTTCAACATGGGCCCATGCTCGAATGGTTGCAAACCCAATGGCAAAATCGCAAAAAACGCATCGCAGCGCGGAACCTGCTTTTGCACGCGCGGCGGGTCCTAAACTACCGGCGGGGACAGCTTTTTGTGGACCAGGAAAAAACCCTATCCGCCCACGTGGAGGTTTTGAAAAAAAATTGGCGCAATCTACCAACCGCGTGCGTGGAGGAAATCCATGAACACCTGATTGCCGTGGGCGGGGATGTCTATCCCGTTCGCCGTTGGACGGATACCATCGAAGCGTTTCTCATGGCAATCATCGTTGCGGTGGGCTTCCGCGCCTTTTTTGCACAGACTTTTACCATCCCCACCAACTCCATGCTGCCCTCCTACTACGGCATGACCGCCAAGCTCGACGGCGACCGCAGCCAGGGATTTTTGGGAAACCTCATCCGCGGAATCACATATTATGCCCCGAAAACGCAGAAGGGCGGCCGCGTGCTCATTCCGCTCAATGGCCGTGCGGAGGCGGCCCGAGACCACTCATTGATCGCCTTCGAACGGATGGGCAAGCGGTCCGCTTTTCTCATTCCCAGACAGATTCGCCGCTATCGGCTGCTGGTTAACGACGAGCCCGTTTACATCGACGTCCCGGCGGAATTCGACTTGGAAAGTACGCTTATGGAGCGATTTTGCCCAAAAATATCCTCGAAACGAATCGCGGATGCCATCGATAAATTTCCCCTGGTCCGCCGCAACGGCCGGGTATTTCTGGATACCGGAGTTGACGTTGCTCCGAATTCGCCGGTAATTGCCTTTGATCTGCAGCACGGGGATGTGTTGTTCGTCGAGCGGCTGTCCCGGCATTTTCGCCAACCAAAGCGGGGAGATGCCGTTGTTTTCGCCACGTGGCAGGTTCCTGCATTGAGAAATGACGACCGCTACTACATCAAGCGTCTGGTTGGCGTGCCCGGGGACGTATTATCGATTCGCAACGGAAAACTTTTGAGGGATGGGAATCCGGCCAACGATTCGCCGGCGATGGGAAAAAACAATGCAAAGCAGGAACCCTACGGGGGATATTTCCCCTATGGAGCGTTGAACGGAAAGAACGTGACTGTCCCCGATGGTCATTTTTACGTCATGGGTGATAATTCGGCCAACAGCTATGACAGCCGTTTTTTTGGGCCAATTCCCCAAGTTTCCGTCGCCGGTCGACCACTTTGGGTATTTTTTCCCCGCCGTGGTGGAAATAGTTTTCAATGAAGGTTGGCATTTTAAGAATCAGTGAAAGTTGCCTGTTTGGCTGCCATTTCACTGAAAATGTATTTTTCAATCACGATAAGACTTGACTTCGTGACAAAAAAGGTTACTGCCGTTGGTTGTCGAAAAATTGTAAGTTAATGGATTTCCGTTTCAACCAGAATGTCTGACGGACAGAACGTCCAGTGACGTAGGGGAAAGTTATGTCAGTGATTAGACCAGTTCAGGATCACCTTGCCGGGTTTGCGGCGCAGCAGGAGCGGCTTGGAAATTTAATTGAGAGATTGGGGCTGGATGCTCCGGCTGTGCTTGTGGATAGGTACATTGCGGCCATGGATCTCGAAAACAATACGAGGGCGCTTTTGGCGTCGCTTCAGTCGATTGATGGATACAGTTTACCGTCGGTTGCAAATGTGGTGATGGCCTTTGCTTTGTGGGTTGCTGCGGATAGTCCTGGGACCCGTAAGGAAATGTGGGACAGGATGACGAGTGCGCTTAACATCGTTAAGGATGAGGCAGGTAGGATGGGTAAGGCTATGATTGATCTGAATGTTGCGGCAGCTGAGGTTGAGCGAGCCAGGGCTGGTTGCTTGGACGCGAAAAGCAAGCTGGTCGCGGCGAGACGTAGTGAGGTTGAAGCAAGCGCTGATGCCACGGCGCGGCGAGCGCAGTACGACACAATGAGTTGGTTCGGAAGAGTTTTTGTTGGCGTTAAGGACTGATTGGGGAGCGGTAGGTTGTGATGAATAGCTGTGAAGGAAACCGTTCGGCGCGGTTGGTAAGTGTGGTTGATGTTGATACTGGCGAGGAGTTGCTTCCGGCTGATCCGACGACGGTCTCTATTAGCCAGGAGCCCGGTGGTGCGAATGCAATTGGACGTAGCGATTGGGATGCGGGCGTCCTTATTGCGAGTTGGGTGGCGCTTTATCCAGAAATGGCAGATTCGATTAGAACATGGATCGAAGATGCTCGGGCAATGGGACTTACGCTTCAGCTCGCTGAGATTCTCATTCGGAGGCGTGCCGAAGTGGAGGAGTTACGGATTATTTCTGAGCGAGAAAAGAGAACGGAGCAGATTGACGATTCGGAGGCTCGTGCGGGCATTGAGCCGTTGAATCCTTTCGAAGCTCAGCTCATTGACTTGAAGGATGGGAGTGACGCATTGAGGGCGCAGGCTAGTGAGATGAGGCGCGCTGGCGGTGATATGTCGTCAGTACCATGTGGGGGACGTGGCGAGTCGATGGCGCCGCGGCCTCCGCCGTTAGATGCGCGCGCAGAGCGTACGGCGAAACGGGGGCCTTTGAAGCCGCCTGGTATGTCGCGATTGCCTCCTCACTTGCAGCCAGCGATGGATATCGCCAAGGCTGAGTATGCGGCGGCAGTTGCAGAGAGAGAGCGGGCTGAAGCTAGGTACAGACATGCCAAGGCTGCCGCCGAGGAAGCTGATGCTCAGAAGGCTGTTGTGAGGTTGGCTGGGGATGATGGGCTTAAAAAAAAAGCGCTGGATCGCCAAGCGGGTGGCTCGTCCAGAAAATCGGCTGGCTCGTCCAAAGGGCCAAATGGTTCGTAGCGGCGGTTTTGAGGCTTGTTGGTTTTGCGAAGGTCTTTTGGTAGGCGAAGCGTTTGTGGTTGTTGGTAGGGGGGGGGTGTGTCGTGTCGGATAGAATTGTTCATTCCCATGCGGATCAGGTTCGGGAGGTCAGCGCACTGTGCGAGGCAGTTAGCGGGCGAAAAGTGGAAATATGGGATCGAATATCAGCATCCGCGACTGACCCTCGTGCAGTTAGTGCATTAACAGAAGAGCTTGAGGTGGTGGAGCACGTGGAGCGGGTGGTTTTTTGTGTCAGGACGATGCTGTCGTTTTTGCAAGAGTATGAGCTGCCATCTGTATATCGACTAGTTGCAATGTGTGGCTTGTATATGCATATTGAAGACAGGGAGGTGAGGGCGTATATACGGGATGTTGTTACGTCCATGTTAGCGTCAGTACGGGAGGAGGCGGATGCGTTGGGGCAAGCTATGATTGCGCTGCAAAGGGCTAGAGTGGATTTGCTTAGGGCACAAGCGGAGCGCGAGCTCGCAATTGAGAGGCTTGCGCTGGCACGTGCGAAGGCGGTTAGATCGCAAGCGTCTAGGATATATGAACAGTCTAAACGCGATACGGCTGCGGTTTGTGCAGTTGCGTAACCATATCTTACAAAAAAAGTTGGCGCGATTGAAGGTCGCTATTTTGGGCTCTGGCGTGACGGGACAGGCGGTTGCTGAGTTTTGCCGTGGACGCGGCATTTCCTTTTATGTTTTTGCCGAAAGCGAGCGTCTTGATTTAAACGACTTTACACACCTTGTTTATAGCCCCGGGGCCATTAATTCGTCGCTTTTACGCGAAGCTCAGCTGGCTGGAGTGCCCTGCCTGAACGATTTGGACTTTGCGCAAAAATTTTACAATAACCGGACCATCGCCATCACGGGGACGAACGGCAAAACGTCCACGGCGGAGATGCTTCATCACATTTTTAAAAAACTCCGCATTCCATCGCTGCTAACGGGCAACATCGGCATTCCGCCCATTTCTCAGATAGAAAAATTCAATGAAAACCCAGAAATGTGGAACATTTGCGAAGTTAGCTCCTTCCAAGCGCGTGATTTAGCCGTCTTCCATCCAAATTATGTCCTGTGGACCAACTTTGCCCCCAATCATTTGGACATGCACCGAACCCTGGAAGACTATTTTTTGTCCAAATGCAACCTTATGCGGCGGGTCCGCGAAGTCGCCGTGGTCGATTCATCCGTGTTCCAATGGCCATTCGCGAAAAATCTTCGGCGGGATCGGATTTTGGAAATTGCAACGGAAGGATCCAATGGAACGGAATCCGCGCTCCCCTGTGCCCACCAGGTGGCTAATTTTCATCTCATCCGGGTGTTGTTTGGAAAAATTTTCCCAGGGCAACCAATCGATCCGCGTCTCTTAGAGGATTTTTCTTTTCCACCCCATCGGTTGCGTCCCTGTGGCGTGGTCGAAAATTTAACTTTTTGGAATGACTCCAAGGCCACGAATTCCGCCGCGGTGAAGGCCGCCCTCGCCCACGTGAAAAAATTTTGCGACCATCTCATTTGGATCACCTGCGGAAGGTCGAAGGGAGAGGATATGGAAAACTTTCGCCCCATGATCTCCGCCGCAGATAGAGTTTTAGTCACAGGTGAAATTGGGGAAACTTTTTCAAAATATTTTCCCGCGTCAAATGTGCATCACTGCCCAACCGATGAATCCCTGGTGGAGCAAATTCGCGCCTGCGCCAACGCCTTCGGAGGACAGAAGTGTGCCGTTTTGCTGAGCCCCGGATTTGCAAGTTTTGACCGATTTAAAAATTACGAAGAACGAGGCCGGTGGTTTGAATGCCTGGCGAAAAAGGTTCAGCGGCTGTTTACAAAAAATCCGGAGAATAAGGCCGGTTACGCGGCCATGGCAGGCGCGAATTCATGAACCCACGCGCTGTCGTGGGTCTTTTTGCCGAGAAAGTCTATGAGCGCATTTCGCCATGGTTCCTCTGTCAAAACACCGCGCAACCAATTCGCCATGGTCGGATTTTCATCAAGGCGGGCACTATCGATGCTTCCGTTGTAGATTTGCATGTATATCGCAAAGCGCCTACCTTCTGAGACTAACGTGTCATTCAATTTGGTTAGCGGAAGATACGTACCATCCACTTCCCCTTTGGCGGTGATTATGAAGGCGTCCTTCAATGTACCGTTTTTGATCATTTTACCGTAGTCTTCCACTTCCGTTGACGTTAACAATATGCACTTTATCCTTCCTGTGAAGTCTATGTATACCAATGCACGCTGGGCATTGCGTGCGTATGCGGATGAAGGGTCATTTGTCCACTCAAATGGCCGTCTAAATTGCTCACTAGCACCAAATTCTTCCGGGAAAATGTCCGCTCTAATGCCAGTTATGCCAGAACGCCTTAGCCATGTATTGACAGCCAAGACATTGTCGGTCAAGGCGCGACTACTGGCTTCGCTACCGACCTCCGCATCTCCATCGGCCGCGAGCCACACTTGCAACTTATCTGCCCTCTTGCCACCTGCTTCCATAATATATTTCTTTGCGTCCTCCAATGAAGCAAAAAGCGGATCGAACAAGGGTGGCTTCAGCTTTGCTAAAAGCCCGACAACGCCCTTGGCAATCTCTTTTTGGGCTCCCCATCGTTCGCAATTCGAATCTGTCAGCGAGCTGATAAATCCCCTAAAGCCAGCGATCAGCTCGTCATAAAACTCCATTGCGCTTTCCATATCATACTGCCCAGTTTTCTCGTCATAACAGCCTGCAAGAATGGCAGATGCCAATTTTTTCTTGGCGGATTCCGAGGCATTCGGCGGCAAGGCAAGCTTGCATGCGGTTCTGAATATGACGACCGCAGCATCTACGTCTTTTTTGACAAAAAGACGGCCGAGAAGCCCGGGTAGTTGCGTGTCAAGCCATCGTATGATTTCCTCCTTTCGGGGCATATTTAATTCAGTGACGTAATTCTTCTCTTGGACGCTTACGACGATGCCAGGAAGCTGTTTCATTAGGGCGTCCACATTTTTGCCGCCTGAAAAAAAGGCCGTAGCAGCACCCGCTGTGGTTTTAACCGCCTCAAAAAATCCATCGGATGTTGCCGCGCCGATAATGGAATTCTTCGTTTCCCCATCCTTTAAGAAGATATTAAACAAATCTAATAAACCACCAATTAGCGGAAATGGATTACCAGTTTTTAGTTTGTTTTGCAGTTTAGCAGCGGCGCCCATGGGATTATTTTGAAAATCTTTCAAAGTGATGCGATCACCGTCATCGGGAATTTCTTCATCGGCCGTGGCACTGGTTTTCGCCGCCTTGGCTTGCTCGGATTTAACTAAATCGTCGATTTTTGCGGAACATTTGCCAAACTCATCTGTGATTGCTCTCATCTGACCCAACGAGTATCCGTATTTGGACAGTGTGTTTGCCCAGTTTAGTATTTTGGAAAAATTATCATCGGTTAAATAAGAATGGGGTATATCTTTTGATATTAAACCTCCAATATATTGCTCGATGCTTTCCCGTTCTGGATTTGGCTGTTTTCCTTTATGTTCCGGCTTTTTGATAATTGTGTCCACCTTTTTTAATAATGCATACATTTGCTCGATGAAAACATCGGTCTCGAGCATTCCGCCAAATGCTTTCTCCTTAAAAGCCTTGAAAATTTCACCGGGAATTTTTTCGAGGGTATCACTTGCATGAGGGACAGGCTCGCAACACTTTTTCTGGCACGTCCCAACATCACTGGCCCCAAATAAAGCCACTGCGGTTGGCATTATTCTCGCTACGGTCAGCGCTTCACTTGCAGTAAGTTCACGGGCAAGACTTGGAAGTAATTTTTTCGCAAATTTTTTCATCGACATATCGTTCACACTGGTAGCTGGACGGCAATGTAAATCAACATTGGGTTGGCCCAATTTATTCACATCGTCATTTTTGGCGCTTTCCGCGGAAACCTCCATCTGCTGTTCCGCCTCAGCCTCCGTTTGTGTCTGCGTTTGAGTTTCGGTACCGGCTGCAACGGCGGCGCCACCGGTAACCGTTTTCTTGCCTTCCAAATGTACTCCGGCCCTCTCTGCGATGAAGTCCGTTTTTTGGAGAAATTCTTCGGCAAGCCCGAATTTTTGCAGGGTTTCGGCCATTTGTTGTCGTTTCTCCCGGACGTATGCAACTGCATCCGTTTCATTTTTGAGCCTGCCGTACCAAACGTTTGGACTGAAATCGGCGTTGGTTAGAAATACTTCGGCACATTCCTCCTGCAACCTTTCATATTCATCCTTCCAATGCCGTGGAACAAATGGTGAATCGCCATGATCAATAGCCCATCTATGTTGTTCATAGTATCCTTGCAATCTCCGTTCGAGAACTATCCGGCGTTTTTCTGTTAATTGCCCAATAAATGCCCCGACTTTACGAGGTTCCAACAGGGCCTCCTGGTTTCGCTCGGTGGCCTCGCAAATGCTTAAAAATCGATCCACATGGGATGCCGGTTGCTCCTCCCCGGCAGTGACGACCTGACATAGGTCAGCCGTTTGTCCCGCCCAAAAGCCCCGCAATCGTAATACCCCCTGGAGAAATCGGGCCGTTGGCGTTTTTTGGGCATTTACGGTCACAAGCGCCCGGCCACTCTGTGGTAATTTGAAATCCACGCCCGTTGTCTTGTCCTGATCAAAGTAGACACACAGTTCTTCCCGGCTGATTCCCGCCTCCTTCAAAATGGTACTTTCCTGATTGTTGGACAATTTAACGGGCGGCTTCGCCAGATCTTTGGGAAGAATCCACCAGGCGGCATCGCCCGTGGTTTGATCCACTTCGAAGAATGCAAACCCCTTGAACGGACAATTGGGTTTTTTCACATAATAATCCCGCATTTGCCGCGCCACATCCCGGTTGGCGCGATGTTTAAAAGCGCCGGCGACATCAATTATGGCACAGGCGGATTTGCCATCATTGCCATGGGCTCGGGCTTGGGCATCTAGCATGCTCGCAACGGTGCTATTTTCCCCTGGGCCAGCGAACACAACCGCGTCACCGGCACTTATGTCTTTTTCCCACTTGTCAAAAATTTTCATATTCGTGTCGGCATCCAAGATGGAATTACCCTCTTCCTGGAACCCGGCACTCAGAATATCACGATTCGACGGCGTTCCCGAGTCGGCGATGAGGAGCGGCGTAAGGTCCGCCTGTCCATAGCTCGTACCCTCTAACATGGCCGGATAAAATTTGAAATCGTTTCGAGTGAGTGCGCGTAAAAGTTGGCCGCGGCCAGCACCCTCCGAGCGAAAGATCTGAACCAGCCTATTATAGGCTTCTTTGGCCAGGGCTGCCTTCATCACCGGTGAATTAGAATTCTTTAAACCTTCGGCACGGTCGGCAAAACCGGGCATTTCTTGTTCCAAAAATTTCCCCTCGGCGGAGCCTGGCTCATCGATGGCTTTTTGTACAAAGGCTCGAAACTTCAAATCCAACGGTGATCCATCCCCGAACACCGGTGCTTCGGACAATAGATATGCATGGTACGTGTAAATTGCCAGTTCAATTGGGTGGGCATATTCCCCGGAAGAAGGTTTATTGGCCGCAGCATAAGGCGTAACCTTAACCACCTTCTTCTGCACATCTACTTTTTGGGCTTCCGCGTCTCCCGAATCCGCCGCTTTTTCCGGTGCGTCTTTCTTCTTAGGCGCGGAGGGACCCAAATCGTCCACGCGGAAACCGTAATTTTCCAGATATGTTTTCCTTGAGGCATAGCGCTCTGTGGCAATTAGCCCGCGCAACATGGTAAGTTGTTCTAATAATTTAGGATTTTCACTTGTAAGTCGCTCTCTTTCCGCATTCCACTGGGCTCGAAATTCTGCATCGTTTAGATTACCATTCACCGCACCCGGCGCGTCATCGTAGAGAAGGAAATTTCCGTGCAATTCCCTTCTATCGTCATCGACTTTAAGATCATCCAACAACTCGTCGGCGAGGGTTCGAAATGCCGCATCCGCGATTCCTGTACCATTGCGGAGGGCATTTTTTATATCATCATTTTCATCAATATGGCGAAAAAATCCACCAATGCAATCCGCCTGCTCTTTGCTAAACGTTCTCAGGTCGCCCTGTGGAATATTTACGCTAAAAGTTGGATCTAAATTAAGATCAACCTCATCGCAAATCATGACGCAATTTTCGTGGATGAAAGTCAGTAATCTTTCAAGTTCCCTAAGTTTTACTTCGAGATCCCGAATTTCCTTTTGCACACTCCTACTTTCTTCCAAAGGTTTTTCTTTTGCCTTACCAGATGCCTCCTTAATCTGTAATCCCAGCTGTTGGAGTTGTTGGTGCTTTTTGTTCAGGTCGATGATCGCGCAGCGCCGCTCTAAAATTAATCCACGAAACAGCGTGCTTTGGCCCGTGACGCAGGCACCAATTCTCTTGGCGCGCTCAAATTCGCTAAAAATTTTCCTGATATTTTCTATATTTTTCAATGCGCTGGACGGCATGTCGATTTCAATAACATCTTGATCGTAGCGTTTTTTCTGAAGATTTCCCAAATCTTTCTTCATGGTGTCATGTTGCGAGCTATGGTTGGCAAAAAGGGCAATTTTTCCGAGACCCGTCAGTAGTTGGGCCATCTCCGAAAGAACCACCGCCGTCTTCCCGCCGCCCATCATCAATTGAAACAGGAGCTCGACATCCCGGCCGTTCGCAATGCCGTTTTGCACTTTTTCAAAAAGCGCCTTAACAAGGCCCACTTGGTCCGGCCGCAGGCGAAATCCCGTTTGGGCTTCAAACCATAGGGTGAAAAAATTTTCGAATTCAAATGCGTCATAGCCACGCGTCGCGGCCATTGCCTGAATGAAGGTACCAAAAGACTCCTTGGCTGTTAGCATTGCTCCTTTTGTGTCCCCCGTTAACTTCGCGATTTCCAGGTCATTGGCGGCAATAAATTCCTCCAAATGCGTAAAAACCAACTGGGGAGTTCCATCTTCATCTACTTCGCGCTGTTCCAACTTTGCAGGATCTATGTCAATCTTTAGCTCGGAAAATACTGCTTGGATGCCACCATCAGGGTTCGGATCAATTGCCCTATCGCGGTTGGTTGCGGCATTGCTAGCACCAGCTTCATTCGCCGCTATCGCGGCTTCACATGCCTGCTTCTGCGCGTTTAAAGCACTCAGATCTGCAATGGTTTGTTCCATGGCAGATAACACAGTTTCACTGTGGTCGAGTTCGGACTTTTTTCTCCTAAGCGCGGCGATGTCACCGTTTAGTTCCACTCTTTTTTTGCCGACGGTACCACTCCAAAAACGATAGCTCTCTTCATCTGGTTTTCCGGCAAGACGCGCAAGTTCCTGTTCTTTTTCCTGCAAAGTAGCTGTGTTTTTCGTTTGTTCGCTTTTGATTCTAGGCAGGTCGTTGGTGATTTTTTTTTGTGCATTTTGTACTGTGCCATTGGCAAACTGTTTTTTGGGATCGACGAACTGGGCTATTGCGGATCGGTTATTTTCGATTTTTCTGTCGATCTCGCCGACTTCAGCTCTTTGTTGCGCAATTTGCTGCCTTAAGGCAGCATATTTGGCTTGTTCTTCAGCCCGTGTGCGCCGTGCCGCGGCTACATGGGAACAATATGTATTCGCAGTAATTTTCGCACGGCCAAGGGCTGCCTTTCGTTCATTGAGTTCAATCAATTTAACTTGCCGATCCCACGCAGGCGCGTCATCGGTCGGCCGGGTGATGAGAACTTCTATTTTCTTTTTAAAATCCAGAAAAGCCTGCCGTCGGTTATTGCAGGCATCCAAAGCTGTTTTGCAAATGAGTTGGTCCTGGAGAGCCTCGACGAGTTTATCCGAATCGTCGCGAGAAATGTAAGGGTCGAATTCTTTGGCATAGGCGTGGAAAAAGGCATTCCTATTGATAGTCTTTTTTTTGTAGTCATAGCAACTGAACAACCGCATTTGCAACCTTTCCCGAGTTGGCATTGGAAGATCGCCGTTTAACCGCAACATTTTGACCTGTGGGCGAACATGGGTAAACACATCGTCTATTGCTTGATTTATGGCGTTATACTGAACATCAATCTTTGCTTTATCCACCTCTAAGGACGCTTCCGCGGCCGCTAAATCTCGTTGTAATTCGACTTTTGACATGTCGGTAATTGCAAAATTTTCCGGATGGGCCAGGTCGAAGTTGCTGAAGTGTTTTTGGATTGCCAACCAACAAGTGTCCGCATGCTGCGTATTGCTTGCCGATTTTTTTTGGCGATAAGCCTCCAGGCGCCCCCGCAGGCTAGTAAAATCTTTTTCCCATTCCACCTCGATTGGGCCACCCCCGCCGGGGATGGCGAGAGTGTCGGCGGAGATTCCCAATTTTTCCAGGGCGCCGGCACCCGCCGAGGCAAGATCAACCCCGTCTTCACCCGGGACAGCCTTAAACACTTCTGACGGCACTTTTGCGCCAAGTATATCTGTGGCTGTTGGGTCCACCAGCTCTCTGAATTGTGCCAACGACATGGACGTCTTTTCCGTCTTTGTTGCCCTTGGAAGATGGGCTCGTATGTCGCATTTTTCCTTGGCATTTTTTTGTCTTCGGAAATGCCGGACTTCGTTTTTGTAAAATTCAGCATTTTTCCTGGAATATATTTGCTTGCCAACATTATCAGTGAACCGATTTTGCGCATAAGCATTTTCGCCAGCGGCAAAATCACGTAATACAGGCGAAGTCGGATTTGTTACCTGGAGGATTTTGTACGCGTTCAACAGGAAATCATATACCTGCTGTCCTGTTGTAAGTCCAATGCTAATTAGACTGTTATGCGGATGGGTTCTATCGCCACTGTTATTTGTGGTCCATGCGTGATGATAATCTGGGTATAATGTATTAAGTTCCAGTATTAATTCGGCTAACAAGCCACGCCCTTCAAAATCAACGCTCCCGTCCGCTAAAGAAGCTTTATACATCCGCAAAAAAGCGGCCATATTTCTATGGGAAAAAATAGGTTCAGCGGATGTTGTCTTGTGTTGTCTGTAGGCGCGACAGTATGATATGAATGAGCGAAGATGGTTTTTAGCATTTGGTTCGTTAAAAAAGGTATTCTCTTTTCCTGCAAATACCAACATCGTTTCAAATGGCCACTCATCGCCTTCGTTCCATATGACTACCCCATCAGAATTTATGCGGCCAAAAATCAGATCTCCATTTTCGTTTTCCGGAAGTGTAATTATCGTCGGATTTTTGTCCTCTGTTACTGATGGCTTTTTGAAGCCCTGTTCATCGGGAAGTTCTTCCTTCTCTGCCCGGCCAATCACGGTCAGCTCCCGGGGGTTGCCGTCGGACGCGATGAGCAATGTTGCCTCTGGCAGTTGTTTGCTGGGCATGTATGGTGACAGCGCATTTCGGGACACAAGAAAGCGGTCCGTTTTTTGCCCATCCGCATAAAGCTCCAGGCGTTCCCTTCCTTTGTCGCCACCTCGCACAAAGGATATGGGGCACGGATTTTCATTTTTTTCTAAAGTGACTGGAGATGCCACAACAACTTCGGTGACTTTTCCATTCTCATCAAGTCCAACAAAGCAGTCCAGCGGAAGTCCCAAATCGCTGTTAAGCTGCGTGTCGGTAAAAAGTTCCATTTCCGGATTTTTCGCGGAATAAAATTTTTCATCTTTCAGCAGAAATGCTGGTTCCCTAAAATTTGTTTTTGTATAAAAACGAATGACACCTTCTCCGTCCCTAAAGGCAATAAAGTGTTTTTGCATATTTTTAAAGACACCTCTATTATATTGGCCATTGCTTGTAAGCGTTACGAAGTCGCCGGCGTCCGCATGGCATGCCTTCCCGGTCTCGAGGTCAATGGTTACTTTGCCGTCGATGCACTGAGAGTGTTTACTCGGAAACGTCGAACGCTTGGCCAAGAACCGTTGAATATGGGGTTCCGATCTGTCAATGAGCTCTAAAATAGGCGGCTTTTCCTCGGTGGCAACGAGGAGACATCCTCCGGTAAGGATGACCCCATTATCCGCATCGATCGTTATGTGGCCTATGCTAAATATGCTCTGTATATCTTCTTCTGTAATACAACCCGCTGGATTTTTAATCGCTGGAACATTTCCGAATATCGACATAGGCACGAGTGAATCCTTGCTTCCATAGTAAGATCTAAAGTTTGGATTTGCGATTGTGTCGAATTTTTTATCACGGACACATGTTCCCATTGTGTTATATATCTTTTGGCAAAAGCCATAGCGCGGATTCAGCGTAAGCATGGCAATGTTTTTATTTTCAATTTCTGAAAATCGCATTCCCTTTTTATACTTTAGTGCCGCAATTTGCATAACGGAGGCTATTTCACTGGGCCGTATGGCGACACGATGATCCCATTTTTGTACAATGGAATCATTGATAGTCAAAAGCTCACTGGGCAACTCTCTTAATTCATCTGCATTAGCCAACAGAAGCTCCGTAATAGCCCGTAGTTGATTCATTTTGTTAGCATCTTGTGGATTTGATCGCACACTTCGGGCCAGATCATTGGCAAATTCGGAAAGCCGAGAAAGCACGCTGCCTCTGCCATTGGAATCCATTCGGGCAATTGCCGCTTGCATGTACCGCATGGCATTTGCGTTGACGGCATAGCTTCCAAATTCGTCCATGATCGCGTCGGCAAATAATCTCGCATCCGCGGCCTTCACATACTGCAAAAATTTCAAGTCCGGGTAATTTCGTATGGCATATTGTTGAGTTGTGCCCTCTTGGGCGTCAAAAAGAGCATCGACTTTCGGCAAATCAACTTGGCCTTTGTGCATGATAGGGGTGCGGTTAGTTGCAATTTGATACAACGTGTTATTAATCTCATTAAATGGGTAGGTGGAATTATTATCTATCACGAGAAGTGTAATTAAATTACCGAAAAATTTATGAGTGTCGTTATCGCCTACGGCGGCGCAGGAAAGACACACGTTAAAGAATCCAATTAATTTTTTCCTGTCACTTTCAGGCCAATTAGCAAAATTAACCAGTTCAATATTGTCCGGAAGACCAAGGATGGTTTTGACTTTTCTCCAAGCTTGCTGAGGGGCCCGCACCTCTTCCATCGCGGTTTCAAGCTCATTCGCGGGATCGCAGATAAAGTCTTTTACATGTTGCGCCGTTTTTTCCGTAATCGGTTGCGGCTTGATGTCCAACGGATTTCCGCAATGACGCGTGAAAAAATTGGTCATTCCTCCGCCCCATTTATCATCAGCAAATTGTGAATTGGGTTCCCGTTGCATTTGCACGAGAATTGGCTTTTCATTGCCTTTTTTAAGCGACCCGGATTTTGGGACTTCGGCCCTAATGTCGTGCGCCAGTTGCGACCCAGTACCTGTCGGTTTGGTCGCAGTAAATTGCGCATGGGCAGAAACATCCGTTGCCTTAATCGTGGGGTCGCCGTGGAGGAGTGTGTCGTGAACAGCGGAAGCAAAGGGTCTTTGTACACTTTCCAAAAAAAATTGCAGTTGCCTTGTTTGCAGCTTTCCGTGGAAGAGCTCATAAAAAAATGCAACAATGGGATTTTGTCTTTCCATCACCTGTTGGCTGGTTTCTCCTATTGCGGCTATGATATGCGCGTAAAGCTCACGCAATCTCCCGACTTCTTTGCGGAATTCCGGCGTTTCTCTTTCCGTGTCGCCGACATCAGGCATCGCTCGCGCAGCATCGGCAAACGTATTAGCTAAATTCCTAAGCTTTGTCGTAGAGACCTTAACCAGCGATAACCCGGTCGCTTTTGGTGTCATCCCGGTTACGGCATACTCGGCGTATACCCTGGAAGCTTTATCGACTTCTCCGGAAAAACTCACGTTACTCGTAGGCACAGGCTAAGTTTACCGAAATTTTTTCAAACGATCAAGAGGTAAATTTTTTGCAAAATCTGAGTCATGTCCTCAAAGCGACCGGTAGTAGGCAAGTCGGTACGAAATTGTCCGAGAATTTTGTGAAAATACAATAAAACTTGAATCATCGCTTAAGGATGTATAAAATCAATTCATGGCTATCGGTACAAGCGATTTACGTTCTGTTGTTGCGTTTGGGCTAACCAATCTCACGACAGTTGGTAATGCTGAGGCTGAATCTTTACTGGGAACGACAACCGTTGCGTCTTATGACTTACGCGAGATTTTTGATAAACTTTCCGTTACTTCCAAGAGAGAAATTCAAGCGAATGTCCCGTTTTATGTACGCTGGTTTTGCTCAAAATCTACAATTCTTTATAGATACATATGCAAAAAAGTTAACCCCAAAATTGCACCCAGCCTTCAAAAGAGTTTTTTTGATCATCAAATCAAAATGCGGCCACCACCAAAAGTTAGCATTGCATTTCCGCCACATAAAAAAGGTGGTGCAAATAATCGGCCGCGCGCGACGCGACCGGTGCCACAACAGCTGGCGGCCCTTCACGCTAAACCGGCGGCTCGACAACCCGATCGGCCAGCACCGGCTAGGCCAACTGCATCCGCTCAAAGAGCTGCGGCCGGAGCCATAGATCCGGCAACCAATGAACAGCGCCTAGCCAATGCGACAACTCTAACTTTTGTCCGCCACGATGGCACACAGTACGTTTTCATGGATCAAAGCGGCCAAGGCGTAACGGTTAAAAGTTCGGCTGAGCTGCCGGGAAAGTGCGGCAAGTTAAAAACGCTCGACTTTACCAATTGCGGTTACATCGGGCAAGCAAATTTTCAAGGGTTTAAAGCCCTTGAAACCATCAATTTCACCGGATGTTCCAGGTTGGGCTACATCGATGTTTCCAATTGTCCGAACTTAAAAACGCTAACACTTTCGCGTCCGTTGCCGCCAACCGCCAGCGGAAAAGCGGCGTTGATTGCAACTGAATCTCCTAATTTGATCATACCCGAAAAAACTTGGTATTTCCAAGGAGGATTTGGAGGATGCGCCATACGTTATGAAAATGGTCATTATCAGTATAATTCTCGTGGAAAATTACTGCGACGGTATAAATTCGATCCCGCTACTATGCGCGAGGTATGGGTGGTTGCTGACAGATCTCCAGATCCAACGGGTCTTCCATTGCAAATTGCCACGCACGCTGGCCAACCTCCACCTGTGCCACCACAACAGCCGCTGCCTCCTCCTTTCCAGCCAGGCGGGCATTTCGGCCAACCTGCGGACGCTGTGGCCGCCCGCCCCGTTCAACTGGCGGCTGTTCAGGGTGTATCCGCTGTTAGTGGCGTAAATTCGAACGAAAACGTCCAACGACTGGCCAATGCGACGACGTTAAAATTTAAAAATGTGAAAGTTGATGGCGCAAGTAAAACGTATGTTTTCACCGACCAAACAGGACAAGAAATTGAGGTTAAAGATTTTAACCAATTTGAGAAAGCAACAAACTTAAGGACGCTCAATATGAGCGGGTCGGATATTAATTCCACCCAGGCATATGCCATTTTCTCGCGATGTACAAGCCTTGAAGATGTTGATTTCTCCAATTGTAAAAATCTCAAGTGCGAAATAGGCACAAAAATGTTCAATATGGGATATTGCTATGCTTTCGAAATTGGAGGCCTTCCGAATCTTAAAAGCATCAACCTTTCCGGCACCGGAATAACTATAATGCGAATTAATAATTGCGAAAATTTGCAAACTGTAAACGTTTCCAATTCGTCCATGGAAAATCTTCAAATTACAAATTGCGCAAACTTAAAAAATCTCAATTTCACACAGGCCGCAAATTTGCGGTGCCTGCGGATCATCGCTTGTGCGGGGTTAGAAATTTTCGATTGTTCACAAAATAAAAATTTGAAGTGTTTATGTTTAATTAATTGCAAAAACATCAAGTCAATAACACCTCCCTCGGAGGGAAGCGAACTGTGTATCCTCAACGTTTCCGGATGCGAAAGCTTAGGTAACGCGGACTTCTCGCATTGCCGTGAAGGCTTAAAGGTTATTCGGGATGGGTGCCCAGCTGTCATAACAACGAAACCGATTCCTCCGGTCGCAGGCGAACAAGCCAGTGCGCAAGAATTTATGCGGCGAATAGCCGGTAAAAATTTCGATCAACACAATTTCTATGCAGACGATATTATTTTTTCTGACATGCTGCATATCGACTCTCGGGGGAACCAGCGGCCAAGGGCGCTGTTGCCGTTTATTGAAGGGCATTACCCAGGTATTTTGCGCGCGGATCGTTGGGATGAGTCAACTGGCACAGCGCCAAACGCTGATCTCTACAAAAGGCATGGAATTTCCAGCGACATTCATCATTATCCGAACGCCTATTTTGCGCAAGTTACGGATGATTACTGCATAACCAGCAGTCCAGATTGGCACAATACGGCAAATTTTTTCCAAGCGTTTTCACGACAAATCGGCGATGGCCCAGGTCTAATCGTGGACTTACATTGTCACGGTGGAGAATACTTTGCAAATGATTCCGAATCGAGAATTACAGATGTCCAACGGATCGGAGATACAATCACGCTTTCGGATGCCGATCTTAGAGATGCCCAAGGGAATCCGGTGAAGAAAAGGATAACAATCGAGACCAGGCGAGCGCTGGTTCACGGGAAGACGGTTTTTCACGTACGCGTGAAAGGCCTCCCGGATAACCACACTTTTTCAACGGAAGTTCAGCAGCGAATTAATGCGGAGGTGGCGAAAGTTCGAAAGCAATACGGAGTCACAGTGACCGTATCACATTGCAACGGCGGCATGGGGAGGGGCCCAACGCAGATGTACATGGATAAAATCGAAACAGCAGCCCGAGAAGCGCAGGTGGCGGGGTACGGTTGTGTTTGTGATTGGACTAACCAAAAATTGCCTATGGTTGATGGGAAAATTAATCTTGCCTATGTCACACGTAATATGGTGCTCGCAGGACATGTTGCACGGCACGTGTGCGGGCAATCCACGGGGCAATTTTTGCAGCTTGAAAAATTTACGGAGGACATGGTCACACGGTATGCGGCACCGGCGGCTCACCAACCCGCTCAGACAGCACCGGCCGAGCCAACGGCGGCCGCACAGGGCCCGGCTGCCACAGCTGGAGCTACTATCCCAGAGCAAATTGCGTCAAAAATGATGCACGAAATTTTTGGGGAGGCTTTTGGTAGGTTCAATTCCGAACTGGAAAATATTGATCCAAATGACATAGAAATATCAGATTATGGTGGACGATTTAGGGCGCTAACAGAATTTACCAAAAAGCATCATCAGCAATGTAAGGTTGTTTTCAATTATAAAGCACTACACACACAGCTCGATGCAAGCTGTTATGTTAGGCACAGAAATCACATTAGTCCGGATAGTGGTATTGTAGGCGAACTGGAAAATTGGTTCGCAATCTATGGTGAACGATCGGGGTCGTCAAGGCAAGCAGACTTTTCCCAGATTACCACGGGAAATCGCGCCTATTTCCTCACCTGTGCTCCAAATGAAAACGGATATCAGGCAGAATTTTTTCAGGCCTATGCGGCAGAACTTGCTTTATCGCCGGCGACGCCTGGGTTAATTGTCGATCTGCACTCTGATAATAGTACGAATGTAGGTTCGGACGACTATTTAACGGAAAATCCACCGGAGCGACTTACAGATCTCGAAACCATTGGCGACATCGAGTTGCCGTACGAAAGTGAGGAAGGAAATTGCCACATTCAAATTCGAAAGGCGAAGATCAATGGCCAAGAATTTTATCACGCGCGCGTGCACAATTGGCCAGACTGTGCCGCCCTGTCTCCGGAGGTTATGTCACTAATTAATGCAGAAATTGAAAAACTTTGCAATGAACACGGCATCCAAAAGGTGACCATTCACTGCAATGGTGGCGTGGGGCGTGCGCCGACCATGATGTATTGCAATAGTGTAGAGCGCGCTGCCATTGAAGCAAACAAACGCGGGCTGGGGTGCTGCTGCGACTGGAACAATCAGACGCAACCGATGTCTGGAGGAAAAGTTAATCTCGCCTACGTCATGCGCAACATGCTACTTACCGGACACGCCATTCGCAGCACATGCGGGCAATCCGAAGCGCAATTCAAGCTCTATAAAACATTCACGGAGGAAATGGCTACAAAATATGGGGCCGCCTCTACGGCTGCTTAAAAACAACATCTTCAACCCATGTTTCATCACTTTTCATATGCAGGCAATTTGCGATTCAGCATTGTCTAACCGAGTTCCGCCCATGGGTCAATGGCCTCATCGAACGCATGAATAGGTCCATCAAGGATGCCACGGTTAAGATTTACTTCTACGAAACCCTCAATGATCTAAAGCGACACCTTGCGCTATGGCTGTTGGCCTACAATCACCAAAAAAAGCTAAA
>JAIRLM010000026.1 GCA_031259325.1 Puniceicoccales bacterium | reverse complement strand
CTGGGAATAAATTTTCTATCCCAAGAGGCTGTGGACGCCATGGATTCCATGGATCCGACCAAGCTTTGGTTTGTTCCAGCGGAGTGCGTGGTGGAGGCCTGGATTTCTGCGGATGGGCTCTCCTGGTATCGAAAATTTTCCAGCGGCCTAGTCTTTCAGGGAGGAACGGTCCCTACGACGGACGTTTTTGTCACACTCCCTACGCCATTCGCGAACGCTAACTATACCATCGCCCTCGGATTCACTGGACTGCAAACGCCGGACTCCGGTGCCTATGCCTACTCCCAATGCGGAGTGAAGACTCATACCTCTTTCTTTCTGCGGGCGCGCAGTGGCGGCACGTCATATTCGGAAAGCTGCGATTGGGTCGCCTTCGGCCTAGGACTTTGAAAAGGAGTGAAAAGATGCCAATTAAAAAGGTTAAGGGCGGCTACAAATGGGGAAGCCGCGGGAAGGTCTACAAAACGAAAGCCGGCGCAGCCAAACAGGCCCGGGCCGCCTATGCCAACGGCTACCGGGAAAAAGGAGGAAAGCCAAAATGATGGCGTGGATTTTCACAGCCCTGGCCACATTCGGCTCCTTCCTCTGCGCCAAAGGCAACATGCTCTGGTGCTGGAGAATATGGACGGCGACCAACGTCTATTTTTTCATCCACGACATGTGCATCCACGAATGGGCGCAGGGCGTGTCCGTTTTCATCAACCTTTGCTTCGCGCTCTATGGCTGGTGGGAGGAAGAAATTGAAAGGAGAACGCGCCTGTGAAAACCATTGCCGTTATTGGAATACATCACGCAGAGTTTGCTATAACAATATGCATTTAATGCCAATCATATTTTTCATCTGCTCTATTTCTGGTGCTCGCCTACGTGGAAGGATGGTAGCAGTAAAATGACCTGGATCGCCTTTCCGGTAGGGGTATGGCCCCACGATCTTGTAAATTGCAGGGCCGACCAAAAACCCCCTGGCAAAAAAAGTAATCCTATTACCTTCCACGCGTGGCAGCGCTAACGACGATACATCGTAAGTACAGTGCTCTGAATCGTTGCGAATCTCTTCAATTTCCGTGAGATTAACAAACGGAAGACGATACCAGCCATATATGAGGTAAAGCATAACAGATGCATACGCGAAAACATTCTTTTCTTCTAGCAGTTCTGGCAGGCGTATCATCACAGTCGTAACGTCATACGGCCCATCAGTCTGGTCTGAATCACATTTTCTTAACCATACAACACCAGGGTTGCTATAGCGTACTTCTATTGAGTTGTCCTCTATTTTTACAAGCTCTCTACTACGAGCAAAAATTGTCGATGTAACATTCATACTCATACTCCATTCCGTGCGAACGGAATGCTTAATTTTTTTCATCTTGCAAGCATTTTATGAAAAATTTTTCATTTCATCACGGCTTCAATATTGTATAATTAAGATTTTCATGAAGAAATTTACAACGCTCTTTTATGTCGTCCCAAGTAAAACCAAAAATTTTAGCAATATTCACCAACACCGTCTTCTCTTTAAGTTCAACGTTATGAAATAACGGACCCATTCCCACGGGAAAGGGGTCAAAAATCCATACGAACTTAGAATTTTCTTTATCATAACGAACTCCAATTTTGCACGGACTACCCCCATTGGACCAATTGGGGTCAATGAAAAAGAGAGGGTTTCCCGTCTCCAAAAATTCCCTTACGGAATCCACCCAACCCGGGTGACCCCACATTGCTACAAGTTCCGGAGCAACAAGAGAAAAGTCAACGGTGTAAACATGTCCGCTGCCAGATGCCAAAATTTTGTCTGTTGGAGCCAACCCATGCTCTTGTGCGACAGCGCACCACGCCTGAAAAATAACCACCAGGTCACCACAATCACTGGTCGGTGACAAGCCCTTTTGCTCTGGCGCGTCCGGTCCAAGCAAACACTTCACAACATAATCTTCGTGACCACCTGATGGTGGCTCGTTCCCGCCAAAATTTTTTTTAAATTGTTGCAACTCTTTAATTATGTTATCGCACACATTTTTAGCGCCCTCTTTCTTGACCTGATTAACAATTGTAGTAACAAGGTCCCTGCAGTCAGTTATAGTAAACGCTTTTCCGCCATTTGTGTGATAAATAAACACACCCTTCCCCTCCAAGAGGCGTTTAAACGCATTGGCGTAATTTTTCCCCCACATTGCAGAGTCGCATTTCGAATCATAACAAAATTTTAACTCACCGAAAATCTTAGAAACATGTTCGAGTATCTCGGCTCGTAACGTTGGATGGTTCACGGAAATTAAGATTTCATTAATTTTATTAAGAAAATTATTCATAAACGTTATGGCTGCTTTTGTGGATGGACTATTTTCCGGATCGATTTCTTGCCATACTTTTTCACTTGCATCTGCGAGCGTGTAAATCATTGCATTTTGCAGTGTATAACGCTTGCGGGCTTGTTGTTCTACGTGCGCATTAATCTCGGTGTCCTCGATGTGCTCATTATTCCTATAAAAATGAACATTATCGCCAGTAAGCATGTCGGCGATAATACGCACTAATACTGATGGATTATTTTCTTGCATTGCCATGGCTGATGCAACGGCGAAGCATGAACCCACGCCAGGTTCTTGCCGTATTTGAGTTTGAAAAATAGCAGCCATAGTAAGTTGACGTAAATATTTATCCGAAAGATCTTTTGGTAGAATTCCTAGCAATTTGCTCATGATCGTTGCGTTCGCGAAATTATTTTTTGTAATTCGGTTAAAATTAACAAAAATATCCCCTTGATTTGTAAGTATTCCTAAAAGCTTTTTAAAGGTTTTTTGCGCCTCGATATTTTTTGGCAATAAAGGCAATAATGCGAACATATCCGCACTAATTTGGCGCATATTAATTGAGCCGTCATCTTGAACGTAATTGAGAAAATTTATATTTTTTATTGGTTGCGGCTTCATATATTCGGGAGTGTTAAGATGCTCTATTAGCGACAATGAATTATCGCACACGACGCCAATGTGACGATGCATATACGGCGGAATTTGGTGGGCAATCTGAATAAACTGCGCTGCAGATCCGCGTGTCATAGTAGCAACTGTTTGGATAAATTGCGCCGCTGTGCTTAATGGCATTTTGGAGGCAGTTTGAATAAACTGCGCCGCCAGGTCGGGCCGCATAGCAGAAACTGTTTGAGTGAACTGCGCTCCCAGGTCGGGCCTCATAGTAGAAACTGTTTGAATAAACAATGTTATCGTTTCGGGCGATATTTCAGAGGCCATATGAACGAATCGCGCCACGTTCTCAAGCGATACCACTAAAGCCAACCGACGAAGGTTTTGTCCTCCCACGCTATCCCAATCAACGTTATGTTCCTTGAATAACTGCCGCAAGTGACGGGTTGCATTGTTTATTTCCAATGCTGCATCTATAGGGTTAAACCACATCGGTAGAAATCCACAAAAAAGTACTGCCGCGCGGTTTATGGCAGAAATCCCAGCCGATTCAAACGCCGGGCCTTTCCTTGAGGGGCCGGCACGTGGGGTAACGACCCGATGACTCGGTGGCCGGGAAGGTACAAGGGGAAGAGAGCCTGGGGGAAGAACTTCATGGCACAAATCGGGCACACTGGGCGTTCGCCTAAGACCAACTCTGCCTAAACTCATGAATTAATTTTAACAGATTAATCAAAAAAAAATGCGAATTCTTTTTTGGGTTTTGCTTAATTTTACGCTTTTAAATTAGTAAATTATTTAAAATCAACTACATGCTTGATAGGTATCGTTTCGTAGGCTGGCTACCTGCTTTGCGTGCATTTTGTTCCCTAACGTTCAAACATCTTCGCCAAACGGTTCAGCTCCTGTCGTGCCTCCTCTGGGTCCGTTCGTTGCTTGGCGTACGCCCTTTCATACATGGCGATGCGGTCCCTGTTGGACAAATCGTCCACTTTTTCCTTCGTCGGTGCGTAGGCGGAAAACTGTCCCGCTTTTACCCGTTCCGCGGATTTGAGCACCTTTGACATAAGTCTCACGTCATCGGCGGTTTGTGTTACGACCACAAGCGGAAATCAATCCGGAGACTTTACGAATAATTCTCAAATAAGGATGCTTGACAAATGCGGCATATGCGGTATGCATAAGTACCATGAGCGTGGTGAGCATCGAGCTTACGGAGGATCAGATGGCCTGGATCTCCAATAAAGCCAAACAGCGAGGCAAATCCATTTCGCAGTGGATCCTGGACCAATTATACGGATTTGAAATGCCCGACGTCGGCGAGGACGAGACATATACGCTGAGTGATCTGGAAGATGATTTGAAAGAAATTTCCAGCGAAAAAGTTTATCACTCCGCTGATGAGTTATTCGAGGACTTAGATTGTGAATGTGCGTAGAACTTCTAAATTTAAAAGGCAATATGCAATTTGGAAAAAGGAAAATCCGTTTATTTGCCAGGTGATAAAAGAGCTTGTGAGAGATGTTGGTCGGCATTTCGGGACAGGAATAGGGTCGCCGGAAAAGTTGTCCGGGGCAACGAATATGTGGTCCCGGCGAATAAACGATAAACATAGGCTCGTCTATCGGGTTCTAAAAAAAGAAGACCTTATCGAGCTTATCCGATGCCGCGGGCACTACGCTGATAACGGGCACTAATTTCATTTCTCAAAAAGCCGCGCCAGGCGGTTCAGTTCCTGCCTGGCTTCCTCCGGGTGTGTTCGCTCTTTTGCGTACGCCCGTTCATACATGGCGATGCGGTCCCTGTTGGACAAATCCTCAACTTTTTCCTTCGCGGGTGCATAGGCGGAAAATTGTCCCGCTTTTATCCGTTCCGCGGATTTGAGCACCTTTGACACAAGTCTCACGCCATCGGCGGTTTGTGTTACAGCCTCCAACGTCGCCAGGTCTTCCGGCGTCCAATCCGATTGCTCTTTCATGGCTGCGCTGAATTGGCGCAATTCGTCGATCAACTTCCCGCCATCCTTCCCAAGCTTTTCCATCTCCTTCTGGTAAAACTCTTTAGGATCCTCTGGCGGATAAAGGTCGCCCATGCTTTTTAGCAGGTCCTTGGCCGCTCTTTTGTCCACGCCGGC
>JAIRLM010000020.1 GCA_031259325.1 Puniceicoccales bacterium | reverse complement strand
TCGTCGAGTGGCAGTTTAGTAACCCGGCGAAACTCGCAAACAACGGCTTGATCCATTTCGCTGAGTGAACTGCGTACTTTTTTCGGCCCCGATTTGTGGTCAACAACGTCTTCCCGATGTTTCCACTTTAAAATGGTCTTGAAGTTGACTCCATAGCGTGCAGCGAGGGTCGCGATGCTTTCTTTAGAGTCATGTATCTCTTTTCGAATTCGGTGCGTCGTCTTGACGCTTCCGCGTAAGACATATCACATAAATCTACCTTTACTAAACCACTAAATGTAATTCCAAGAGGAGAAGGGGCGAAACAGATATGCAGTCAGCGGCAAGGCTCGCCGTTTTGGCTTTTACCGAATTTCCACCGTAACATCAGTACGGCCAGCACGAGCTAACGCATTTTGTATTGTCGCTTCTGTAATTCGTGCGTTTCGCTGTTCTGTACCCGTGAGCGTAATCTTTTTTAACTTTTTACATTCCGCGCACATGTGAAAAAGATCGTCTCCCGTGATGCCATCCGTTCCGGCATCAAAGGAAATATTCTCAACATTTTTGAGTCTTCCAATTTGTCGCATGTTATACAACGCGTGTCTAGAATACACACCTTCGCCTGTAATGGCTAAAGAAGCCCCGGCAACCGTACGCGAATTACCAATTGTTACAGATGTGCACGCATCTAACCGACGCTGCGCACCAGACGGTAATGGGACACCGGTACCTGGAGCCGTATTGATTGTTGACAGAGCTGTGTCAAGATGGCATCTTTCATACATTGCATTCAATTTTGCGCATGTTGCATCGGGAAAACATTCAATCTTTGCATAATAACCAAGAGTAATAATTTCAGGGAAACCTGGACCATAGCTACCTTCCTCCATACGTGACGCACTAAGGATTTCACCTAGCGTTGCTCCTGCGTCGATGTTATACAACGCGTCGCAAAAAGCACCAACGTACTCGCGGATGAACTTACCTCCACTCAAAGTGCTAAGAAACGCATTCATGTTTTCATGTGGCCCATCAAGCCATGCGTGAAACATATTTGCCTGCTCCGACGTTAGCGCTTTCCCCGGCACGTATTTAATTTCAGCGAGCATTTTTGCCACCGCGATCACGTTATTTTCTTCACGCTTATCGCTCACGAGTGGGCCAACGCCATATCCGTGGAGTTCCTCATGTCCACGGCGTTGCGTAAGCGTATCAATTACTTTTTCGGGACTAATCGTGACACCACAGAAATCATATAATTGCCTGCCGGCCGCATCAACATCATCATCCTTAGATCCGGTTCTGGCGGCAACTTCTGCGTATAATGCCTGATCATTGCAATTAGTAGTTAAAATCTCCCTTCTTTGATCAACTGAAAGTCCCTGCGCTAATTCCAATACGGCAGCAGCGCCCTCCTCTGTGGTTGCTGCGGCCATGGCAACAGAGGTCCCATCGGCATTTTTTGCATTCAATACTTCATGCACTATTTCCTGTGACATTCCTCTAACGTCTTGAAGCAATGGAATAAGTTCGCCTTTTATATTGCTTCTGTCGAAAGTTATATTAAGGCTTATTTTGCATTCTCGAAACTCGGCCAATGTAATTTGTCCAGTAACAAGTTTCACAATAGCATCAAAGAAGCCTTTTACTTCAACCTTACTCTGGGCTTGTGCGGATCCCGGCAATACAACCGGAACGCTGTGCGGAAGCCGATCTACCATAGCGGCTAATTCTATACGCCAAACTGCGCAAAAGCAAACAAAATTTTCCGATGACCACTTTTGCCGACGAATCGAGATTGACCGGCAGTCCCACCGCGTTACCGTCGGCGGGTTGTAAAATACACGCACCATCTAGGAAAATGATACGCATTCGCTGGCAAATTGTTTGGCTGGTCTTGCTCGTAGCCGCATGTACTACTTCATTGGGTTTTCGCGCGCGGGCCATGTGTCAAGACATGGGAGCCATTTCCGTTGGACCGTCTTGGGCGCACCCGTTGGGTACGGATCTATTGGGTCGCGACCTGCTCCTGCGCCTGCTGACCGGCGGATGCATTTCATTGGCCGTTGGAATTGTCGCGACGGCCTTTGCCACGTTTTTGGCGCTAGCGGTTGGCATGTTGTCCGGTTATGCCGGGCAGCGAACGGACTACTGGCTCATGCGATTGGTGGATGTGGGCCAGGCGCTCCCGCTGACCATGTTAACTTTGCTGCTCATGGCCTGCTTCGGCTCGAATCTATGGGTTCTCTGCTTGGCCATCGGTGCCACCGAATGGTTTTCCTTTGCCCGGGTGGTGCGGGCCCGGACCCTTGAATTGCGTGGGCAAGATTTTGTCGACGCGTCCATCCGCATGGGCCAAGCCCACTGGCGGGTCATTTTGTTCCACATCTTGCCCAACATGGCGGCGACCGTGCGCCATTATGCCCTACTGCTCACGTCAAATGCCATTCTCGTCGAGGCATTTCTCAGCTTTCTCGGTCTGGGCATTCCGCCGCCACACAGCTCCTGGGGTAACATGATCGTCGACGGCCTGCAAGTAATGCACGCGCACCCCATGCAACTCCTCTGGCCTTCGATTTTTCTTGTGACCACGGTTTTAGCGGTTACCTCACTATCCGATTCCATCTGATGCGTTCAATTTATGTCATTACTGGTGTCACGGGTTCGGGCAAATCCGCCGTTGCCGTGGAGTTGGCCAAGCAAACGGGCGGAGAAATTCTCTCCTGTGATTCCACGCAATTTTACCGCGGCATGGACATCGGCACGGCAAAAATTACGGAAGAAGAACAACAGGGCGTCCCGCATCACGGTTTGGATTTGGTCGATTTGGACCAATGCTTTAGCGTGGAGCAATTTGTAACCTATGCCCGGCGCGTTGTGGATGAAGTTTGGTCCCGAGGTAGGGATATTTTCGTCGTCGGAGGCAGTGGATTTTACCTACTAAGTTTTTATCGAGCCGTCTTTGATGCCGTGGATGTCCCCCCGCAAACGCGCACGTTTGTGCGACAACTGTGGCAAACGAATGGCATGAAAGTAATTGAATCCGAATTACTTAAATACAATTCCACCCTGCCGCCGGAATTAATTCAAAATCCAGTCCGCGCCTTGCGCGCTTTGGAACGTTGCATGACGACGGGCCGTTCCGTGGAAGATATGCACAACGACTTTGCCAGGCAAATTGGACCGTTTGACCACATTCCCAAAATTACCATTCGTGTGGAAAAACCGCCGGAACTTTTGGAAAAGGGTCTCAAAAAACGCATAAATGAGATGTTTCAAAATGGTTTCATTAAGGAGGTCATTCGGTTGCGCGCAAAGGGCCTGGAGCAGCATCCGACACTCAGTCGGGCGGTTGGATATCGGGAGGTTTTGGACCATTTAAATGGCTCACTGCCGTGGGAAAAATTGGCCGAACGCATTTTCTTTCACACGCGGCAGCTGGCACACAAGCAACGCACCTGGCTCCGTCATAAAATTCCATGCGACGCAACCGTCAGCGGACTTTCTTGGGAAGTTTCTCCAATGACGCTGGCATGAATTCTAAACAAGCTTGGCGCGAAAAATTTTATCTTTCCACCGGATGGCAACAGCAAGCCGGCAAACGCTGATTACTATAAAAGACGCATACCGAATGAATCGTAGAGCTCGGCACCGCACGAGACGGAACCCGGCGCCATTCGCGCTTTCAAAAAAACGAACCCGATAAAAAACCGAGCCGGACAAAGAAATCGAGTCGTATGAAAAAGTAAACTTGGTGGATGATGACGCTCTTTTTGATCTAGCAGATTTTTTTTAAAAAAACAGCGAATCCAGTCGGACTACAATGTTTGATACAAAATAACTATGTGCGCTAGGTCCATTTCTTGCTCGAATGATATCATTCGTCGTCATCAACTTCAACCACGCGACTTACGCCGATAAGCACATCGCCGGAGACCAGATTTATGAGCCTCACCCCTTGGGTCGTGCGGCCGATGACGCGGATATCGGAAACTTTGCTGCGGACGGCCTGCCCCTGCTTGGTAAACATCATAATTTGCTCGTCCTCGCGGACGCTTATTGCCGCACAGATGGGTGCGTGGGCGCGCATGGCGATAACGCCCTGCCCACCTCTCCGTTGGAGGCGGTAATCCTCAAATTGCGATCGCTTGCCCAGGCCGTTTTCCGTCGCCAAAAGCAAAGTTGTTTCCGGTTCCACGACGGTCATCATCTTTACCGCATCGTCCTTGCGCAGGGAAATTCCTCGAACACCTCGGGTTGCACGTCCCTGCACACGTAAATCGGATTCATTAAATTTCACGGACATGCCGTTCCGCGTAACAATGACAATTTCATTCTCCCCGGACGTAAGATGGGCGGCGATGAGCACGTCGTCTTCGTCAATATTAATGCCAATGATGCCATCCCGTCGAAAATTGCGATAGCTGCTGAGGGCGGTTTTTTTGATCACCCCTTTGCTGGTGCACATAACCACGTTATGCTCGGATGCAAAGTCCTTTGCGCATATCATGGCGGCGATGCGCTCGCCTTCATGCATGTTTAAGAGGTTCACCAAAGAACGCCCTTTGGACGTGCGCGCGGCTTCGGGAATGTCGTAAACCTTTTGCACATAAAGCCTTCCATTGTTCATGAAAAACAAAATGTAGCTATGGGTGTTGGCGGAAAAAATGTGCTCAATGAAATCGTCCTCATGTTGCTTCGCGCCCACAACACCCTTTCCTCCGCGCCGCTGGGTGTGATAGGCGTCTACGGCGGTGCGCTTGATGAAGCCTTTGTTGGAAATGGTAATGACACAGCCTTCATTGGAAATAACATCCTCGATGGAAAATTCGCCCTCCGCGGGTACAATTTGCGTATGCCGCTGGTCACCGTAGGTGGTGCGAACGTCAACCAACTCCTTCCGGATGAGCGCCATCAGCTGGGACTGGTTTGCCAAAATAGCCTCGTATTCTTGGATTCGTCGGCGCAATTCCTCCAACTCGCTTTCCACCTTCGCCCGCTCCAATCCGGTGAGCTGGTAGAGGCGCAATTCCAAGACCGCATCCGCCTGCAGGTCAGTGATATTGTATTTTTCCACCAGCGCCCGCTTGGCACCGTCCCGATCGTTCGCCGCCCGAATGATGCGCACGAAATCATCCAAATGGTCCAGTGCCACGCGGAATCCCTCCAGCACATGCGCCCGCTGGGATGCCTTGCGCAAACGAAATTGCGTGCGCCGGGAAACCACATCCCGCCGATGCTCCAGATAAAGCTCAAGCATTTCCTTGATATTCATCTGCTTCGGCCGCTTGCCGTCCAAGGCCAGGAGGATAACCCCAAAGGAATTTTCCAGCGCCGTATGGCGGAATAGCTTATTGGTTACCACGCGGGAGGGCTCACCACGCTTGAGTTCCAGCACGATGCGGGTTTCTTCCGTGGATTCGTCGCGGATGTCGGAAACCTCATCCAATTCCTTTGCTGTAACCAACTCGGCGATTTTCTCCACAAGCGTCGCACGGTTGACGTTATAGGGAATTTCATCAATGACGACCTGTTCCCGGCCGGATTTCATCTCCTCACAGTGAACTTTCCCGCGCACGCGGATAATTCCCCTACCGGTGCGCAAATATTTCCGAACGCCTTCAAAACCAATAACTTCGCCACCCGTTGGAAAATCAGGGCCCTGGACCATCTTCACAATTTCATCGAGGCCCGTGTGTGGGGCATCGATCAACACCAATAGCGCATCAACGATTTCGGATAAATTATGGGGTGGAATATTGGTGGTCATTCCAACGGCAATTCCCGTGGATCCGTTGAGTAAAAGGTTTGGCAAGGCGCTGGGTAACACGGTGGGTTCGTTGGTGCTTTCCTTATAGTTGGGCATGTAGTCGATGGTGTCTTCGTCCAAATCCCGCAGCAGGTCCTCGGCCAGGCGGTCCAATTTACATTCCGTGTATCGGTAAGCCGCCGGCGGATCTCCATCGATGGAACCAAAATTCCCCTGAGACTGAAGCAGCGGATACCTCATAACCCACGGCTGAGCCAGGCGAACAAGAGCATCATAGACGGAGGAATCCCCGTGGGGGTGGTAATTTTTCAAGACTTCACCGATCACCCCGGCGCACTTGTCAAAGGGCCGATTATGGAGCAGTCCTTCCCGCAGCATTGCGTATAAAATCCTCCGCTGCACAGGTTTAAGACCATCACGCACGTCCGGCAGCGCTCGGGAAACAATTACCGACATGGAATAGTCCAAATAGGCACTCTCCATAATCTCCACGATGCTGCGGTCGTTGACGCTATCTCCGGCTAAAACCTCCTCCGAAGGCGTTTCCAAAATGTTTTCATCTTCCACAACAAAAAGCCTTTCAAATCCGGCGTTGTGCCCCAAGAAGCCAAAATGCCACCGGCAAATTTCCTGTCTTTGTGGCTAAAAAGAAAACCTGCCCAACTCAAGTGGTTTTTTCATCGGCGGAAATGGTCACTGGTGATGTTTTTTCAGAAACCTGGCGGAGAGGATGGGATTCGAACCCATGGTACCTTGCGGTACACAGCATTTCCAATGCTGCACAATCGGCCACTCTGTCACCTCTCCGGCGGAGAAATCACTTGGAAAATGCCACATTCCGTCAAGGGAATAGTAACTGGCGAAAAATACTTGTGCTAAAATCCTTGTCAAAAATGGCAAATTTTTGTCACCTATCGCCAAGCGCTATGACGAACCGTTGGGCCGCTGTGGTCTTCGCCATATCCATGGCCGTGTTTGGGTGTTTTTTCATCTATCCGCTTTTTGCCACGGTAAGAGGCGGGTTTCTCAACGGTGATGGCAGCCTCACGGGTGTTTACTTTGTGGAGGCATTCATCAATCCCATCTATCTGCAGTCCTTGCGGAATTCCCTAGCCATTGCTTTTCTCACAACCATTAGCGCGTTGGCACTGGCGCTGCCGCTGGCTTTTTTTTCCTGCCGCTACGAGTTTCCCCTAAAAAAAGCCCTCACCGCGATGGTTCTCGTTCCAATGATTTTGCCGCCGTTTGTTGGCGCCATCGGAATTACAAAAATCTTTGGACTGCACGGAATACTCAACGCCCTCCTGATAAAACTTGGCTTGCTTGACGTCACCTCCGCCATCGATTGGCTCGGGAAATACAAATTTGGCAGCATCATTTTCTTCGAGGCGCTGAATCTCTACCCCATACTTTTTCTCAATATTTCCGCGGCCCTCGCCAACGTGGACCCATCCATGGAGGAGGCCGCCGCAAGCCTTGGCTGTACGGGGGTAAGACGTTTTTTCCAAATTACCCTCCCGCTGACCAAATCCGGTGTTTTCGCAGGGCTGACCATCGTCTTCATCTGGTCCTTTACGGAATTGGGCACGCCGCTGGTTTTTAATTACGACCGCGTTCTGCCCGCGCAGATCTTCGGCATGCTGAAGGAGTTGGGCAATAACCCATTCCCCTACGCTCTGGCTTCGGTGGTACTCTTCCTGTCCACGGCATTCTACTTGCTCGGAAAGAAAGTTTTAGGCCGGGAAAACGCGCCCATGCTGGCAAAGGCTTCGCACGCGAGCGTTTTTCATACGGTTGGGGTGGGACGGAAGATTTTCTGTTCCACTTTTTTTTCGCTTGTGGTGGCACTTTCCGTCCTGCCCCACGCGGTTGTCATCGTCCTTTCTCTTTCGAAAAATTGGTTTGGGTCCATCCTTCCCGCGTCCTGGACTTTAAATAATTTTTCCGCAGCACTCGGGCATCCCCTGGCGGTTTCATCAATTAGAAACAGCCTCATCTATGCGGGTATGGCGACCGCGGGGGCCATCGTTCTTGGGACGCTTCTAGCCCTGGTAATTGCTCGCAGTAAATTCCCCGGACGCGGCCTATTGGACGCTCTTTCCATGCTTCCCCTGGCCGTCCCTGGAATCATCATCGCCTTTGGGTACTTAGTCATAAGCCAGCGGGGCCGGCCGTTTGCGCGCCTGAATCCCATCGAAAATCCCACGCTGCTCCTGGCCATCGCCTACGGCATTCGCAAATTACCCTTCATGGTCCGCGCCGCCGTTGCCGGGTTGCAGCAAAGCAGCGTGACCTACGAAGAAGCCGCCGCCAGCCTGGGAAGCAAACCGTTCAATACCTACTGTAAAATAACCGTTCCGTTGATTTTCGGCAATCTCATCGCCGGGGCCATATTGGTTTTTTCCCAAATCATGCTGGAGGTGTCCGATTCCCTAATTATCGCGCAAAAGCAGCAATTCTATCCCATCACCAAAGCAATCTACGAGTTACTAAATTTGTTGGGCGACGGGCCCTACCTCGCTTGTGCCATGGGCGTATGGTGCATGCTGTTTTTGGCAATCACCATCTTCGGCGCCTCCGCGCTCATGGGCAAAAAAATGGGCGCAATCTTTCGTGCGTGAGATTTTTCCAACTATGTATCAATTGTCACATCGAGAATTTTTTGGACATAAAATTTGCCATCTTGCTCAACTACTTTAAAACCGGACTTAATACTGATGGTGTAATAATAATCCGACCTCCCAAATCCGGAATCACATGTTGCCGCAATATCAAAGTATGATTTATTGTTTTTGAAAAATATAGCCGCGAGCGATTGATCATATCCTTTTGAGCTGGTATTAACATTATAAGTCTTTCCTTTCGCTACTTCAACAAATTCATCTATATTCCTGCACGCACCTCTCATAATCCCATACCCCTTCGCGATACATGATCTTTCTTCGGCTAATTTATGGAGTACTCGACCAGTCATTGTATCGCCGCCGAAATCGAGTGGCGCAAGCTGTGTGGTGGCAACTGGTTTTGCATCATCAATTTCACTTGCACCTCCGTCTCCTGCTTCCGCGGTTACCGTTGGATCGTTTGCTTTTTTATCATCGGTTGTGGTTAGTGGATCTGACTCCAGTTCATTTGACTGGGTTGCGGTTGGTCTTTCGACTGGCGGTTCCCGCGTGGGTTCGGCCGCTGGCAGTTCCTGCGTGGGTTCGGCCACTGTCGGTTGTTCCTGTGAACCTGGCTGGGGTTTGTCAGGCGGAGTTTGGGCCAATAAGTTATCAAGCAGCGCAGCTGGTCTTCTATGCCCCTTATTCGTAAGTGGCTTTCGAACCACCATCGCTTTGGCGGGAACTACTTGACCAATTTGCGAGTCCGATTCTGCACTAAACTGTGGGATTTCTGAGGCTTGCTGAAATTCATCTGTCGGCCAGTCGGCCGCTGAACCTGGTGAAAGTTCGTCGGATAGAGTTTGGGATACGGTTTCACCCGACCCAGTTTCCGACTCCTCGTCCGGATCGAATGCGCTTGGTTGTGATTTTGGCTCTTGCGGGATCTTTGCATTGAATTTGCCATGTTCAAATTCGTCATCGCCTGATTCTATCTTTTGAGCGCTCCGGTGAACATCGTTACCATCTTGCTCAGCGCGATTTTGGGAAACATGCTCATCTGCCTCAAATGCGCTTGGGTCTGAATTTCCTAAAATTTCAACATCATCGTTTGTTCTTGGGGTTTCGGTATTACAATTGGTGACTCGTTCCTGCAAGGGACCACTATCTACCTCAACATATCCACTTGTTGGCGTGGTAAATTTCACACAATTAAAATCAAGCTTGCCATTGGCGCGTTGAACAGCGTTGAATGTCGTCTGTAAAAGTTTAAGAAACGTTCTTTGATTGCAATTTGTCCTATTAAAAAAATCTTTCGCAGTAATTTGCTCTGATTCCGTCTTTACTACCTCCATTCCAGTTTGTGTTTTCGAAGTGTTTGTTCTGGTCAACTCCTGAGGTCGAGCGAACTCAGCCCTTTTTTTAATGATCGCGTTGGCGGCCAAGCTGAGATTTTGAATTTTTTTGTCGTCCAACGCTTTAGGCCCGAAAAGTGCACAGAAGAACGAAGAGATGGAGCCTTTCCCGTTAACAGCTTGCTGGAAGAGCATATTTACTCGTACCCTGGCCGCAAACCCAAGCTTTTCTGTCTGTTGCCCATCTCTAATCAATGGTGAAACGGTTGCGCTCATTTCTGCCGCTTCACCAACCTGCGGTTGATGCAAACTTGTCAGTTCCTCAAAAGCCTTCCGCCGCCAACCCGATACGCTCCCCATAACAATTTAAAGTGTAGCACCCTTTTTGGGGAAAGCAAGGTTTTTGTTTTAGAAAGTTTAATCTGTTAAAATTTCGTCGAATTATGCCAATTTTTTTACGATTCACCTGGATCGCGAGGGGCCCCGGATGCGCAAAGGTAAAATCGAATTAGATTTCGATTTTACCTTTGCGAATTTGGGTAGATGTTTGATCCCGCAAACTCAAGGAGCGGAGTTCGCAAAGGAACCGGCTAGGTTCCTGGGAAGTCCGCTCCTTGAGTTTGCGGGACCAAACACTTAAGCCATTTCTTTGAAGGCATCGGTGAAGATTGGAACGCGTCAACGCCGGGATTTTATCCTTAAGAGCAATGAAGACGTCGTCGAGTGGCAGTTTAGTAACCCGGCGAAACTCGCAAACAACGGCTTGATCCATTTCGCTGAGTGAACTGCGTACTTTTTTCGGCCCCGATTTGTGGTCAACAACGTCTTCCCGATG
>JAIRLM010000046.1 GCA_031259325.1 Puniceicoccales bacterium | reverse complement strand
CCGCCACCGCCGGAAAAGACGAAAAAGACGGCAACGCAAGCGCCTGGAAGTGGAAAAGATATTATAAACCCCAAAGGTGGTGGTATCACGCCTGATACCTTAACAAGGGCAAAAGAATCCCTAAGAAAAACACCGTAAAAACGCATAGAGTCCTCGCGGAAGTAAGCTATGCTCGGCGGCAGAAAATTTCGAGCACGCTCCGCCGGGAAGCATTTTCTCATGCAAGAACTGAATGAAATCCATTTTTATATTCGCAATTCCAGCAATAATTTGGAATCTTAGATTAGAGCTCTTGCAGAAGTCAGACAATTGTCTGACTTCTGCAAGAGCTCTAATGTAAGGTGTGGGTAATGACGACGCGGAAAAATCGTTGGCACCACTAAACTAGCGTCGATCGTGGAGATTCCGCACCATGCTGATGACGAAACTTGACAATCGGTTTTAAAATGTTAAACTAGTGGTGTTGTGGGGGGTCCAATGGGAGGCTTGTCGGACGGGCATCGTGTCCCACACGCAACCGGCAACGTTTCCTCTGCTGTCAATGCGTGCGTACGCACAAGCTCAAACAGGTCGATAATCACGCTAACGCTACTGTTTTCCGTTGTCACTTTCGTCGCTCTTGCCGTCAGTCCATGGGTCGTTCCAGCGATCTTCGCCACATTGACGGCCATTGTAGGATCCGTAGCATCCGGTGCCATCATCGCAGCAGCCATGCTGGTTTTGTCGGTGGCCATTGGGGCAATCGTATATTGCATTGCTAAAAAAATCTGCATCACCTCAACCCAGACGCCGCAAGTGCCGCCGGCTTCATCGCCACCAGAAGCACACCAACCAGAAGCGGAAGAACGGCGAGTGGCACAACTGAAACCGTCAGAACAGCCGAGTGTCCAGCGGATTGAACCTTCATCGATGGAGCCGTCGAAACAACAATCGCCGCCCATCGCATCTGCGTCTCACGAACAAAGGGAGGACGGCGAACTGAAACCATCCGAAAAGGCCCTCATTAAACCGTCCGAATTCTCTGGCGGACCAGTTATTCTGCATCCGCCGCCGTCACCATTGCAATCCCCGAATGCTGACACCGCGCCGCCGCCACCGCCGCCGCCTCCTCCTCCCATAAGTCCAAAACCAAGAGCTGGAAAAGCTGTATTGCTGATGGAATTGGATGGAGAAAAGAGCGACCGATGTCCGAAAGGGCTCGCCATCGATACGGAGGGGTACTTCGTGGATTGGAGCAATGGCGAACCCGGCCATCGCATTCCTGGAGTTGGGCGCAGCGCCAAAGGCATAAGTTGCGACGAAACCCATGTAGACGAAAATAAAAAATTTCTCATTCCGGGTTATATGCTGTGTCCGGCACACAAGAAAGGGCCACACGCCCTTCCGAAGGAATGGATCGCTTGGAAAGCAACCGCTGCCGCGGCCAAATTGGCTCCTAAACCCAAACCACCGCCGCTGAAGGTGGAACTGCCCGATTTGGCTAAGACGCAAATAGATAAGTTGGGCACCGAACTCGGTGTAACCGCCTGGAAAGACAGTCTTATTGATTACGTGGTTTATAAACATGCCGGAACGTGGAGATATGCCTTAGATAAGGACGGCCAGCCTATCGAGTGGGGCCTTTTGGTAGATGGGAAAGTTCCAAGCTGGCTGCTTAGCGCTACGCCCGGAATCCCAGCCAATTGTATAATAACGAAGGAGGCGCCAAGGGACTTGACGATCGCCTTGAACCGCAAAAAGGCCAGGTGGCGGCAAGACGATGAGACAAACATCGAAACACTGAAAAAATTTAATATTTCTTGCAATGCCATAACCGGACAATTGACGATCGGCTCAAGAAATTTGATGACTTGCGACGGGGAGCAAATGACAATCCGCTATGTAGTAAGTGGAAAAATCCCCGAATCCGTATTGGGAGATGAATCAAAAAAGCTTTTAAGAGAGTCACTCAAAGATAAAACACGCGAACAACTGCAGATGGAAGTAGCCCAGGCGCAATCCAGCGTTAAAGCAGCACGTGGCACTTTAGATAAGTTCGATGCGGATACGAAAGACCTGCCAAAATTAGTAAAAAGCTTTAAAAGCAATCTCGAACACGCTTTGGAACGGGTTGGCGTGCCAGTAAAATCTTCAAAAATTACAGACATGCAAAAAGTGAAAACAATAAAAAATCGTGTAGATGATTTCCTTTTGGCCTACGTTAAGCCTGACACTACAAATGTTGGAATGGCAAAGACCAAGCTTAAAAAAGTTATGTTCGACAGAAAAATGCCAGACGAACAAGCAAGTGAGTTTAATGCAGTTCTATTATTCATTACGGAATATGGTAATGCCCTACGGGCTGCGAATCAAACGGAAATTCCATCTTCAAGTACCATTGATCAAAATATAGCAGCGGCCCTGGAAAAATTGGCAACCTTCTTTGCTGCCAGTAAGCAAATCTTACGGGACGCCGAATCAGAATTATGTGAGTTTAAAGATGGCATAACCGCGTACTACAAAATTGTTTACAAGGATTCCTAAAACGAGCCTGATAGGCTATCTCAAAGTGGTGGATGTTGTCGGTGAAAATCATGGTACTTTTCGTAGAACTGGGCAGCAGCTAACAAATCACCTTCGCCGAATGGCCTTCCGATGAGTTGCGCGCCGATGGGCATATGGTTGCGGTCAAACCCGCAGGGAATGGATATGGCGGGAAGTCCAGCCATGTTCACGGTAACCGTGTAAACATCACTTAGGTACATGGACAACGGATCCTCGCATTTTTCCGTTTCATGGAAAGCGGCCGTGGGAGTTGCGGGAGACAGGATGATGTCCACGTCATCGAGGGCGCGCATGTACTCCGAGCGGATGAGTGACCGAACCTTTTGAGCCCTCGTGTAATAGGCATCGTGGAACCCGCCGCTGAGAACGAATGCGCCCAAGATGATACGCCGCTTAACCTCCTCACCAAAACCCTCCGCCCGTGACTTGGCGTAGACGCTTGCCACATCCGTCGCCGCCTTGGACCGATGTCCGTAGCGGATGCCATCGAATCGCGCCAGGTTCGAAAACGCCTCCGCGGTTGCGATGATATAATAGGCCGCGAGTCCCGCATTGACCTTCGGCAAGGATACGGGTTGAATTGGACAGCCTTGGGATTCGTAAAATTGTACGACCCGTTGGATGGCCGCTGAAACATCCCCATCCAAGCCGTCGCCCTCCATGAACTCACTCAAAATTCCCACGCGCCAGGGCTTTTCCCGCGTGGATGCATGGACGTAATCTTCAACGGGGACATCCACGCTCGTGGAGTCATGGGAATCGCGGCCACCAATGATGGAAAGTACAGCGGCAACGTCTTCCACGGACCGGCCGATGGGGCCCACCTGATCCAAGGAGCTAGCAAACGCGGTGACGCCATAGCGACTTACCCGGCCATAGGTGGGTTTAAGCCCGACGATGCCACAGAAAGCGGCCGGTTGGCGGATGGATCCTCCCGTATCCGTGCCAAGGGCGACGCAAGCCTGTCCGGCGGCGACGGCGGCGGCACTTCCTCCACTGCTACCTCCGGGAACATACTCCAAATTCCACGGATTTTGCGTTGTGCCAAATGCGGAAGTTTCCGTGGAAGAACCCATGGCGAATTCGTCCATGTTGAGCCGGCCCCAGATAACCATCCCCGCCGCCCGGAGCTTGGTAATCACCGTTGCGTCGTAGGGGCTTATATAATTTTCCAACATGCGACTGCCACAGGTCATCGGTTGATTTCGGACGGAAATAATATCCTTGATGCCAATGGGGATGCCGTCGTAGGGGCTTAAGTTTTTTCCAGATTTCCACCGCAAATCCGCCGCCTCCGCCTGTTTCATCGCATCGGCCTCGTCGTAACAAATGAACGAATGCAGCGCCGGTTCCGTTTCCTTTGTTCTTTTAATAAAAGCCGCCATGAGTCCGGACGGCATCAACGAACCAGATTGGAGTGCATTTGAAAGATCTTTAATCGTTTGGTAGTATATCATTTCTTTTCCCTAGGCATCATCGACAACTTTTGGTACACGAATTTGACCGCTTTCCCTGACGGGAGCGTTTTGCAGGGCACATTCCTGAGAAAAACCCACCTCCACCACGTCCTCCCGCCAAACATTAACCACCTCGAAGGCATGGGCAGATGGCTCAACGCCTTCCACATCAATGGATTGCAGAATATCGATGTAATCCAGAATTTTTTCCAGTTGTTCCGCAAATCGCCGCCGTTCACCATCCGTCAATTCGATGCGGGCCAGGTTGGCGATCGCATCCACGTTCATGTGTTGTTTTTTTTGTGACATGGTTACTCGGAAATTTTCTGCTTCGAAAAGTTTCCGGCGGCAATGGAAAAATGTCCAAGAATCCATTCCGGCGGGCAAGCAGTCTTGCGAAATGTAATGGCATCGATCGTGGACGGTGGTATGCCGGCTGAAATGGCACGGCCACCGCTGCTTGAAAACTTATTTTCACAACCGCCAGCGGAAGATGCGCTTATTTTGCAAAAATACTTGGATGCCCGTCCGGTTGTATGCACAAAAATGCCATATTTAGAAACCGATGGTTTCATAGATTTTTCGCCGCCGGACGGCGTTTGTTGACGCGTCATCGGCGAGTTTCTCCGCGCGTTCGGGAGCACTTTGTCGTAGAATGTTAAACCGATTTTCCGAGGCCATGAACTGTTTGAGCGTTCCATCCGGTGCATTCGAATCGATTTGCAAGGGATTCTCGCCCCTGTCGCTGCGCCGCGGGTCAAATCGGTAGAGATTCCAGTACCCGGATGCGACGGCGTTTTTCTGGTGTTCCAGCTGCTCTTTCATGTCGAACCCATGGGAAATGCAGGGGCAGTAGGCGATGACCAGCGCCGGGCCTTCGTAGGATTCCGCCTCCAGCAGCGCGGTTAGCGTCTGGGAATCCTTGGCACCCATGGCCACCTGGGCCACATAAACATAGCCGTAGGTCATGGCGATTCGACCCAGATCCTTCTTGTTGAGCGCTTTACCCTCGGCAACAAACTTGGCAACGGCACCCATGGGCGTGGCCTTGGACTGTTGCCCGCCGGTGTTGGAATAAACCTCCGTGTCCAGGACCAGGATTTTGATGTTCTTCCCGCTGGCAAGGGCGTGGTCAATGCCGCCAAAGCCGATGTCATAGGCCCAGCCATCCCCGCCGAGAACCCACACGGATTTTTTGACCAGTTTGTCGGCCATGGCGTGCAGCAACTGCAACTCGCTGTTGCCGTTAAGGATGATCTTTTTCCGCAGGGAGTCCACGCGGCCCCGCTGTAGCTCAATGCCGAGCTGGGACGACTGGTCCGCCTCCAATATTTCCCGAACCAGCGCCTCCCCGATAAAATCCCGATGCCGCTTGAGAATTTCTTCGGCGGTTTTTCGCTGCTGTTCGATGGAAAGGAGCATGCCCAGGCCGAATTCGCCGTTGTCCTCAAAGAGGGAATTAGCCCAGGCGGGCCCGCGTCCCCGGTCATTTTTGCAGTAAGGCGTGGTGGGCAAATTGCCGCCGTAGATGGACGAGCAGCCAGTGGCGTTGGCAATGAGCAAATGATCCCCAAATAGCTGCGTGAGTAATTTGACATAGGGAGTTTCCCCGCACCCGGCGCAGGCACCGGAAAATTCAAAGAGTGGCCGACGGAACTGGGAATGTTTCACGTCATTGGGCAACTTGGCCTCATCCGCCGCCGGAATTTTTTCAAAAAACGCATAGTTGGTCCGCTCCCGATCCAAAACGTCCGCGAGCCGCTCCATGTTAATGGCGTGGCGAGCGGGGTTGTTTTTGTCCTTTGCTGGGCAATGTTCCACGCACACGCCGCATCCGGTGCAATCCTCCGGGGCAACCTGGATGGAAAATTTGCAACCTGGGTTTTCTTTTGAGCGAAAATCCGTGGATTGAAATCCGGCGGGCGCGTCGGCCAGAAGTCCCGCGTCATAAAATTTACTGCGAATGGCCGCGTGTGGGCACACGAAGGCACACTTGTTGCATTGGATGCAAATGCTCGGATCCCAGACGGGCACTTCCTGGGCAACGCCACGCTTCTCCCATTGGGATGTCGCCGTTGGCCAGGTGCCATCCACGGGCAAAGTACCGACGGATAGTGCGTCGCCCTCGTCCCGGGAAATGGGCATGATCACTTTTTCCACGAAATCCGGCCGCTGGACCGTACTTGCCTGCCACGGGTCATCGGCAATTTTTGCTGGATCCAATTCCACCCGATGTAAATGGGCGAGGGAGGCATCCACGCAGGCGAAATTTTTTTCCACGACGGCGGCACCCTTTTTCGCGTACGTTTTTTCGATGGATTTTTTAATGGCGCGGATGGCCTCTTCCCGGGGGAGAATGCCCGAAATGGCGAAGAAACAGGTCTGCATGATGGTGTTAATGCGCTTTTCCATGCCGCATTCACCGGCGACGGAATAGGCGTCAATGGTATAAAATTGCAAATGCAGCTGAAGGATCCGCTCCTGAACCCGCCGGGGCAGATGTCGCTGGATTTCCTCCGGTCCGTAGGGTGCGTTGAGGAGGAAAACACCGCCCTCCGCCGCATGGCGTAGGACGTCAAACTTGTGCAAAAATGGAAACTGGTGGCAGCCGATAAACTTCGCCCGGCTAATGAGATAGGGTGCATGGATGGGCTTGCTGCCGAAGCGCAAATGGGACGCGGTGGTGCCGCCGGATTTTTTCGAATCGTAGACAAAATAGGCCTGGGCGTAGTTGCCCGTTTCGCCGCCGATGATTTTAATGGTGTTTTTGTTCGCACCCACTGTGCCATCGGCGCCAAGTCCAAAAAATAGCGCAGAAAAATGTTCCCCGTCGGCGATCAGGTGGAAATTCGCGTCGTAGGGCACGGATAGGTGTGAAACGTCGTCATTAATTCCGACGGTGAAGTGCCGCTTGAGCCCTCCCGCCGAGGCCGCATCCGCGATTCCCTTTACCATGGCTGGAGAAAATTCCTTGGAGCCCAACCCATAGCGGCCACCAAAAATCTGCGGGCAAAAATCCCTGGTTAGCGTCCCCTCCGATCGGCCTTCCTCCACGGCTCCGACCACGTCCAAATAAAGCGGTTCGCCCAGGGCTCCCGGTTCCTTGGTGCGGTCCAAAACGATGATTTTTTTAACCGATTTTGGCAACGTCCGCAGGAACATTTCCCCGGCAAACGGCCGGTAAAGCCGCACCTTGATGAGTCCCAGTCGGACTCCGCTGCGATTAAGTTCTCCGATGGTTTCCTCGATGGTTTCGCAGCCGGAACCCATGGCAACGAGGACGATTTCGGCGTCCGGGGCACCCACGTAATCAAAAGGGGCGTAGGTCCGGCCGGTAAATTGGGCAAATTTTTCCATGACCCGGCCCACGATGGCAGAAGTTTGGTCGTAAAAGGTATTACAGCGTTCCCGGCCCTGGAAGAACACGTCCGGATTTTGCGCCGTTCCACGGATTACCGGCGCATCCGGCGTGAGCGCGCGCAAGCGGAAGGCCTCCACGTCCATCGGATCCAACAGTTTTAGCAGCGCATCGTCGCCAATGGGCTCATAGGTGTTGACCTCGTGGGAGGTGCGGAAGCCGTCGAAGAAGTGTAAAAACGGCACCCGGGAGGCGTAGGTGGCGGCGGTTGCGATGGCGGCGAAGTCATGGGCCTCCTGGACGGAATTGGATGCGAGCATGGCAAAACCGGTTGCGCGGCAGGCCATCACGTCCGAATGGTCTCCGAAAATGGATAGGGCGTGGGTCGCGAGCGCTCGAGCGGTAACGTGCATGCAAAAGGGGAGTAACTCGCCGGCGATTTTATACATGTTGGGAATCATCAGTAGTAGTCCCTGGGATGCGGTGAACGTGGTCACCATCGATCCGCACTGCAGCGCCCCATGGACCGATCCGGCCACGCCCGCCTCCGATTGCATTTCCGTGATGGACGGCTTCATGCCCCAGAGATTCTTCTTCCCCTTTGCCGCCCACTCGTCGCAAAACTCGGCCATGGGCGATGACGGCGTAATCGGGTATATGGTCACCAACTCGCTCATGCGGAAGGCAACAGATGCCACCGCCTCATTAGCATCCGTGATTTCACGACTCTCATTCATGCTGAAGCGCTTATACCGTTCCCCAAAGCGTCTGTCAAGGGAGACCTCAGAAATTGGAGTTCCTGTGAACGTCAAAATCGCGATTTTATGGTCCGCATTCGCACCACCTTGCTAGGCCGCGGTTTGCCATTGACAATGCGCGTGGGTCGCATGGGCTGGCTTTGTTGCTCGGGTGGTGAAATTGGCAGACACGCTGTCTTCAGGCGGCAGTGCCGCGAGGCATAAGGGTTCGAGTCCCTTCTCGAGCACCAATTGGCGGTTTTCAAGTTTCTCTACATAACCCGCCAGCTTACAACGCTTATAACCGCAGTTTGGGATGAAACCTGGTGGGGGATTTTTCCCCATGGCATCCATCGACCATCGCCGCAAAGGCAATCATGGATGCGTTATCTCCGCAGTAAGGGCGGGGTGTGAGCAATAGTGGTACATTCCGCCTGGAACAGACGGCTTCCATTTCCCCGCGTAACACGCAGTTTTGAGACACGCCTCCTGAAAATCCGATACTCCTTGGCTCAAGTTCCTTAGCAACGTGGTCAACCTTCCTAACCAAAGCGTCACAAATGGCCTGCAAGTAGCTGGAACACAAATCCGCTTTATATTGCGCGATTTCATCGGCTTGCATTTTGCGCAATTGGTACAACAGGGCAGTTTTAAGCCCGGAAAAACTGAATTTCATGACGGCCGGCGTAAATGCCCGCGGGAAATTATAGGCTTTTGGATTCCCCTCGCGGGCTAGCTCCTCCATGGGCGGGCCACCGGGATAGGGCAGCCCAAGCATTCGAGCCCCCTTGTCCAACGCTTCCCCGGCGGCATCATCCACCGTTTCTGCAAGCACTTGTTTGTTAAAATTTTCGTCGATGGTAAACAGTAAGGTATTCCCGCCGGATACCAAAAGCCCCAGATGGGGAAATAAATCCGACCACGGCTGATTCCTCTGCCACAAAGGAATGAACGGCGACAGGGCATGACCCTGTAGATGATTAATACCCAACAGCGGGCATTGGTAAAAAGTTGCCAACTCACGGGCCACGTCCAACCCGGCACCCAACGCGCAAGCCAAACCGGGACCGTGGGTCACGGCGATCATATCGGGAACGGCAAAAGAATCACTACATTGCCAGCGGCCGATAAGTTCCGGCAAGGCCCTGCGGTGCTCCTTCCCGGCCAAATCCGGAACGACTCCACCGAATTGCCGGTGAACGGCCGCCTGGGAACTTATGAATTCATGGGTAAAACACCGCGACTCACCGTCTAACACGGCCACAGCGGACTCATCGCAGGAACTTTCAATGGCCAAAACCCGCATGGCGTCCTAGGACCCCCATGTGCGCTTCTTATGCCGCGATGCGCGGGAATGCTTCCGCCGCTTGTGTTTATTCATCTTCAGTCGCCGCTTTTTTTTCAAATTGCCCATGTTGCAACATCCTTCTCGGGGGTAACACTCCTGCGTACCCCATTCCGTGTAAAGTTTTTTTTGAATCTTTCCCGGCGCATCAACCTTTATGGGCCTGTTTGCTCCGCTTCCGGAAGCTATCGAATCCCTCACCCTTCGGCGTCGGATTATTGCCGAAAAATCCGTGCAGCTGGCGGATGCGGGTGGGGTGACGCATTTTACGCAGGGCCTTGGCCTCAATCTGACGGATGCGCTCCCGGGTGACGCTAAACAATTGCCCCACCTCCTCCAATGTGTGACTGTAGCCGTCTTCCAGTCCGAAGCGCATGGAAAGCACCTTCTGCTCTCGCTCCGAAAGGGAGTCTAAAATTTCGCGAATTTTTTCCCGCAAAAGGCTATTGGCGGCTATGTTATGGGGATCGCCGGCGGATTTGTCTTCGATGAAATCACCGAAGCAAGAATCCTCACCGTCGCCAACGGGGCTTTGCAGAGAAATTGATTGCTGAGCCATCTTCATGATGCTCTGCACCCGCTCCACGGGCATGCTCATTTCATTGGCCACTTCCTCGGGAGTCGGCTCATGGCCCAACTCCTGGAGCAGCTGTTTCTGCGCCTGCGTTATGCGGTTGAGCGTTTCGATCATGTGCACGGGAATCCGCACGGTGCGCGCCTGGTCGGCGATGGAGCGGGTAATGGCCTGGCGAATCCACCAGGTGGCGTAGGTGGAAAACTTGTAGCCGCGGCGATATTCGAATTTTTCCACCGCCTTGATGAGACCTATGTTCCCCTCCTGGATAAGGTCTAAAAAGGACAGGCCGCGGTTGATATACTTCTTCGCGATGCTGATGACCAAGCGCAAATTGGCCGCAACCATTTCCGTCTTCGCCACGTGGAGCGCCTTCATCTGCTTGCGGAAACGCTGTAGGACGTCAAAGAGCACTGCCGGTTCCGTGTGATACTCCCTGCGAAAATCCGTCAAATCCTGTTCAACCTGCTTAAGCTCTTGGGGGCGAATTGGCCTCCGCTTGTCCAGCTCGAGTAGGTCTAAATCCCGGCGCAGACGGCGCAACAAAGCGGCCTTGTCGGTTAGGAAGTCCTCAAAAAGTTTCATTTTGAAACAAAAACGCTTCAAAATTTGCTTAAGCTGCATTTCAAAATTGCGAACGCGCAGAGCCAATTTATCGCGCATTTCCGCGTCCGTGCTCGCCTCAAGTTCGGCGGCCACTTCTTCGATTTTCTTCAACAGCGTTTCGCTGTCCTGAATGAGACGGGGCAGCAGCTGGTAATACGCCTCACGGCTCTCAATTTTTTTGTCGAGGACGACCTGGTCGAAGCGCTCATCCCGGGCACTCAATTTGCGCGCGATATCCAGGAGGTGATTTGCGGTAAATCGGACGGAAAAGAGCTCGTCTTGCGCCTTTTGCTCCGCGGATTCAATGCGCTTGGAGATGTTTATTTCCTGGTCCCGGGTGAGCAGGGGCACCTTTCCCATTTGCCGCAGGTAGGTGCGGACCGGATCCTCGTTGGCGGTGGCCAATTGGTCCTCGTAAACGCGATTTTCCAGCCGTTCCTTATCCTCGCGCTCGTACTGGACGATTTCGTCCGAATCCAAAACCTGGATTTCCAGGTTCTCCAAAATGTTGATGATATTTTCGATATCGCTTTCGGAGACCTCAGTTTCCTCGCCCAGGGAGGCGTTTATGTCGTCGAAGGAAACGTATCCCTGGTTCTTGGCAAGTTCCACCAGATCCTTAATGCGCTGCTGGGCAATGCTTACCACGCCATCCGCGGGTCCATTGGCTGTCGCTTTGGATTTTTTTAATGGGGCCGTTTCGTTTGATTTCGCCGCCGTCGCCGCAGACTTTAGAGCTTCCCGCGACGCGCGAACGGGTGTGTGTGGCGTTTCCTGGGTATGGCGCGGCTCCGAGTTAGACATGTTGGCCGTGATTTTGAGTGCATTTAGAAAATGGCAAGCTTTAGTTGTGGCTAACGGAGGAGAAAATCGATGGGCGGCGAGGCTAACCTTTTGACGACAAATAATATACGTTTGTCAATTATTTTTTTTTGCTCGCTCGCCCGTTCGCGGAGGGGGATTCGATGGGTAAAATTTTAGAGTATTATCCCATGCGCCTGCTAACGACATTGCGCATCGGTGGTCCCGCCCGCTTTTTTGCCGAAGTCGAGTCGGCGGAAGAACTGCAAACACTAATTCAACGAGCCGCGGAGGCAGGAATTCTCCACTGCATCATCGGCCGGGGATCCAACCTGCTAATCTCCGACGATGGGTACAACGGCATGCTGTTGCGGCTGAAACCAAAGCAATCGGGCGGCATTGTTCAAGCCGATGGACGGCTGGCCGTTGACGCCTCCGTATCCCTGGGACGTTTTTGTGCCTTCTGTGCGCGCGGAGGTATCGGCGGGTTTGAGTTCCTATGCGGCATTCCGGGAAGCACGGGCGGGGCCGTGGTAATGAATGCCGGAGCTCACGGAAAAAATATTGGCGATTGCGTGGAATCCGTTCGATTCCTGCACAAAAACGGCACCGTTATCCCCGCCGCCAAGCCGGAATTTTCCTATCGCCATTGCCATTTGGACGGATTAGATGCGCTACTTTCCATTGACCTGCGCGCGGAAAATTTCTTTATCCAACCGGAAGAAATCCAACGTCGGCAAAGTGAATTGCGCCAGTGGAGACGCGAGCACCAGCCAAGCGGCCCGAGCGCGGGGAGCATATTTAAAAATCCCAACGGCCACTCGGCGGGGAAGCTCATCGATGACGCGGGATTAAAAGGGTACGCCATCGGCGGCGCGCAAATTTCGCAAATACACGGCAATTTTATCGTCAACCGGGGAAATGCAACCTGTGCGGAAGTGCTAGAACTCATTGAACTTATCCGCGCCACCGTCCGCCGGAAATTCGCCATTGAATTGCAATTGGAGGTTCATTATTTGAGTCCCAGTGGCTTTGAAATCATTTGAGGTTGTTATCCTGTGCGGCGCCGTCGGTCCCGAGCGGGAGGTTTCCATTCGTTCCGGACGCCACGCGGCAAAATTACTCTCCCGGCACTACCCCGTCCGACTCATTGAACTTCATGAGAATAAACTACCAGATGGGTTAAATCCAGAAACCGATCTCATATTTCCGTTGATCCACGGCGACTTCGGCGAAGACGGACAGCTGCAGAGGTTGCTCGACGGCGGGGGATTTACCTACGTGGGCAGCGGGGTAGAATGCATGGAGCTAACCATCGACAAAAGCCGGACGAAGAAGGTGGCACAAAGTTTGGCCATTCCTGTGCTCCCCGAAATTGCCTTCGAAGGCGGAAAACTTGAAAATTTTTCCTTCGCCGACGCCTGCGAACGGCTTGGTTGTTCCGAACTCTTCCTCAAACCACGAAATAAGGGAAGTAGCATTGGCTGCCATCGGATTTGTGGTGAAGACGACTGGGCAAAATACGTGCTCCCCATTGCCGATGGTTCATGGTTACTCGAACCCCTTTGTGCTGGAAGAGATCTTACAATTGGCGTGCTGCAGGGGGAGCCACTGGCCATTTTGGAGATTATGCCTAAACACGAATTTTTTGATTACCAATCCAAGTATACTCCCGACGGCGCAAGGCACACCTGTCCAGCTCCGCTCGGTGAGCCGCTAACGCAGACAATTGGCAAGCACGCCCGGGAAATTTTTCGCGCCTGCAATTGCCGCGATTGGTGCCGCATCGATTTTCTCTTCGGCAACGATGGCAAAGTGTATTTTTTAGAGGTGAATACAATCCCCGGATTTACCGATGGAAGCCTCTATCCAGAATGCGCCCTCGGAGCGGCCATCGCACCTGGCGAAGTCCTTTGCAAAATCATTGCCCCGGCGGCGTTGCTCCGCATTCCCCAGCTTATTTAGCGGACCTTCCCACGTGTGTCTTTCCAGGTGTCGGCACGGATGTTTTATCCGCGGGGTTTCCCTCTCTTGGCTGCCAGAGGCGCGGGGTTCCCTTTCTTGGCTGCCAGAGGCGCGGGGTTCCCTTTCTTGGCTGCCAGAGGCGCGGGGTTCCCTTTCTCGGCTGCCAGAGGCGCGGGGTTCCCTTTCTCGGCTGCCAGAGGCGCGGGGTTACCTGTCTAGGCTGCCAGAGGCGCGGGGTTCGCTTTATCGGCTGCCTGAGGGGCGGGG
>JAIRLM010000027.1 GCA_031259325.1 Puniceicoccales bacterium | reverse complement strand
TCGTCGAGTGGCAGTTTAGTAACCCGGCGAAACTCGCAAACAACGGCTTGATCCATTTCGCTGAGTGAACTGCGTACTTTTTTCGGCCCCGATTTGTGGTCAACAACGTCTTCCCGATGCTTCCACTTTAAAATGGTCTTGAAGTTGACTCCATAGCGTGCAGCGAGGGTCGCGATGCTCTCTTTAGAGTCATGTATTTCTTTTCGAATTCGGTGCGTAGCCTTGGGGTTATTTAACTATAACAGGCCCTAAAAGTCCGAATGAATATAGCAAATTCTCGCCCCGGCGGGCAGTGTGGTTAAATTCTGTAGTTCATTAGCGCTTTGGGCCAAAGATTGAAACTGCTTCAAGCGCATTAAAAAATTTTCCTCGGCTTTTTCGCGTGTTTCTTCATATTGCTGAAAATTTCGATTTGCCGTTGGCAGCACGGGAGCGCGCGTTTGAAGGATGAAAATCAACGCCGGAGATTTGAATAAAAAATTTGTGCTCACATTTGTTTTATCCATTTGTTCACTTCCATAGGCGAGGAAGACCTCCGGAAAGTCTTTGGAGAAAAATTTCCCCAAACTGATTTTTACGTCGCAAAAATCTTCCAGGATATCAGAAGTCATTAGCTGGTAGGCGTGGCCGAAGGAAAGTACTTTGACCCGTACGCCCAATTCTGGCCACTGGCCCAACGTTCCTATGATGGCCTTTTTTAAAAATTCCGGGATCATCTCGTTTTCAATGTTGTCCGAGATGAAGGCCATATCCCCGCTGCCAAACTGTTTCATATTTCCTCTTTTTGTGTATTTAGTTCTGGCAAGAATTTTCCATAATAGGAATTTCTCTCATTCATGTCCTCAAGCACCGTCTCACAGCACCACGCGGCACGTGATTCTAGTACGCGGCCCTCTTGTTTACGCCTTTCTGCCATTGCCTTTAGTCCTTCCACTCGCTCCCACATGGCATTCAATTCGCGTTTAAATGGATTCACATCCGGATTTCGGCCACTACTTTGCATAACTTCGCGCAGGCTGTCAACGGTAAGTGCCATGATGGCGCCATGCATCTCCGAATCGATGTATGGAGGATATTCCGGCGGGCCATGGTCCGTGTATATCCCAAACGCCGATAATTTGTTATTTTTTTCAGGAAGACACAAATCATTGTCAATTCCCTTCACCACGCATCCATTCTGTGAAAATTTAACAAAAACGTTGCCACTGTGATGGTCTCTCTGATTAGTTATATAATCATTAATGTGTAACCATATCAATTGTCTGGCGAATTCTGCTTTTTGGCAAATATTCAATCCGCCGGGCGGTCTACACCGCGCTATTTCGTCCCCGGGTGCACATTCCATGAATAATTCCACGGGAACATGTTTATTAATGTTCTCTCGGTCAGTAACTGCCCACGAGCGAACGATCGGAATCGCATCCAATGCATTCCCGAGTTGAGCCAAAATTTGCGCAACTCGGAATGCTATGATATTTTTTGATGCGATATCATGGGCATATGATATGGCATCAGGCACACCAGCCGTGCACATATAATAATGCAAACGGCCATATATAGCCGATGAGTAGGCAGCGGGACCAGTTTTAAATTTTTTAGAAACAAATTTTATACCCCCAGCAAAGGTATGTGCCGAAACGGATCCGGTACAACCGTCGTCAAGTAAAATTTTTGTAAACATTTCAAATCCAAAGTCCTCACGCGCGACCCGTGGCACACGCATGCCCAAAATATGTTTTCGATCCTCAATGACATCAGCTCTCCTTTCCTCGACATCTCTCGGTAAATTTTCACTTCGCGTGCCTTTGAATGTGTAGTAAAAATCTTCCAATCGATTGCTATTTTGTATGGACTGGTCGCTCGTCTCATAAGTTGGGGTACTTTCACACAAATATGAATAGTCAACATCCGTCGGCAAAGACGATTGCGCTAAATTGGAGTCGGCGACATCTTGCTCGGACGAAATGATGCTCTGCTCATCTGCGTTTATTTGCATCGGAGCGTCTTCACTATTTTGTTCGGATTGAATGATGCTTGCTGGATCTGCGCTAGTTTGAGATCCGGCATCTTCGCTATTTTGTTCGGACAAAACATCTAAATCCACTTGAGGTTGGACAGCTTCCGTTGCGGAGGTGAGTGGTGGGTCTTGAACATCAGACTTTTCCCTCACAGGAGTTTGTGCATTGAACGACAGACGTTTAATCAAGGCGGAGTTGGCTAAAAATCCCATGTAAAGTTCCGGATTTCGTCGGAAATCGGAAAAGCGAATCATCAACCATAAAGCGTTAAATATTCCACTGCACGTCCCAACTTCGATTAAAATTTTAATGTGCGCAAAAAAACCAACTTTCTTCGCAACCGTTTGTGCCACATCGCGGTACCCGTTGGTTTTCACAAGACTTTGCAAATTTTGCTCTTTTTGCTCACCTGGATTAATTTCGTACAATTTAAGCACCGTTCTCTCCAAAGTACTCCGTGTGCCGGCAGAAACCATCATAACCAATGATTGTAAGCATTATTTTAATGGCAACAAAATATTTTTGCACTTAACATAATTTTCATGCAAATATAGCCGAATAATTGCACCATGGAACGACTTTGGGCCCTGAGTATCTTTGCTAGGACCAATATGACATTCCTGCGCAGAAATTATGCGCCCGCATTTATCGGCGGAGATTTATGGCACATTTCGCCGGGAAACGCTTCCCCATAAGTCCGACCCATGCGGGATTTCCGTATGAGCTTTATTCCAAATAAAAATTTTCGCTGATGGCGGGTTTGGGGTTGAGCTGGGCCCACTTTTTCAAAAACTCTTCTTCGCCATCTGCGAACATAGGCGAAATCTCAATGGCGAACGGAGGGAATCCATCCGAGTCGACGGGAACATCCGCTTTTCCACCGCAGATCCATCGGGCGAAGAGCCGAATCTGGTCCCTACGACAGGTTTCCAGGGAATGGCGCCCAACGGCATTTTTGATGGGACTGTAAATCGTCTGCCGGCGGCCTTCGATGAGCAGGGAATTTTCCGCCAGTTGCAGCAGATCCGAGATATAGCGCTCCAGGCGTACCGCATTTGGTTTCGTGGGCCGGACCAGGAGCCCATCCTCATTGATGTAATTCACCACCCGTTGGACCATGTGGAGGGGCAGCTCGGACCAACGTGCATTTTTGCAAAACGACCGGATAAAGTCCAATCGAAACAGGTAAATGGCCACGTCCGCCAAACCAAATCGGAGATTATTTGAAGTATCCGAAAGGTGTACGCATTCCGTCGGCAAATCGCCGTACTCCAACACCCGCAACCGTCCACCGGTTTCTACGAATACATTTATAATCTCCGCCGCGTAGTCCTTTTGCACGCACCGGCACGACATCTGCGCCCGCCGCTGATGGTGGAATCCAATGAAGTAGGGATCCAGGGGCATCGCCAGCGGATTATCGATCTGGGAATAGGCCAGGTGCTCAACACCATCCTTGGCCAGCAACTCGATGAGCCCGCTCTTCCAAAGCGCCTGCAATAGCCCGCCATTTCCATCGGGGTGCATGGTGACGGAATCTTTGGCGGACAGCACCAGTCGGCCATCCATGGCCATCGTCGGGAGCAACCCTTGCACGAGTACATGCGCTTGGCGGACCCCGAAAAAATCGTTCGCCTCAAGGAATTTGACCGTTTCATCGTGTGTCGCTGGACTCGTTAGCAAAAGCCAATGGAAAGGCCTAGCATGCAGGGCTTCTACCGCGCGAATTTTTTCCGCAAAAACCTGAAAAAGTGATTTATTTTTCACCGGGGTCACCGGGAGCATCCCCTTGGGGTGGGAAAATTTCAAATTTGAACCCAGTCCCCCACAAGCGGTAATGGCCGCCACCTTTCCCTCCCGCAGCAGCGATTCCCCGCAGGCATGGGCCTGGTTCCAGAGCGCTTTGTCCGCCGCATTATGGGGAAGCCGGATGCAAGTCGCCGGACGAATGGTCACATTGCTCCGGTCGGTCCGGCGCATGCGCAAAACTTCCTTCCGCAGCAGGGGCAGATCAAATTCGGCCAATTGTTCTAAAAACTGCGCCCGCCGCTCCTCCTTCATTTCGCCCCAGAAGCGGAAGATATGGCCCTGATCATTGCGTTTGAGGAGTTCTTGCAAGTCTTCGCTCGGCTTATCTTTCCGGTGGTGTGCCATGGGAATCCTCAAATATGTAAACCATCTCATCCGCCTCGGCATAACCAAGTCGCTGGCGCAAAATATGTTGCCGGAAACCCCTCTGTCGAGCAAAACTCATCAGTATGGCTCTATTTGCGCGATTTTGTTGCTCCAATTGCTTTAATTTTTCGTCCATCGCATACCGCTGCCGGGACATTTGCCGGTAGTGCAGCTGAACGGGACGGATGAGCATGAGATAGGCCGGCAGAAATAGGGCTCCGAAACCGGCCAAGGACACGGCAAATGCTCGAACCGCGCGTGACATCGTAATATTTCATACCTTGCGGGAAAAATATGCAACTTTTTTGCCTGTCGTCCCATTGTCGATTTTCATAAAGTGTCCACGCCGTATGCGATCAGTTTCTTTCAGGAGAGGATTTACGTTGCTCGAGATTCTCGTCGCCATGGCCATCCTGAGTGTCCTAGTTACCATCCTGGGGAAATTTTTTCACCGGGCGGTGACGAAGGTCGTTAGTGACCAGGAATCCATTGAATACCAGCTCCAGTGCGGTCGGCTCGTCCGATTGCTCGAAGACGATTTGCGTTTCATGCCACCGGCAGAAGTGGCCAACTCGTCCGCCAACGTTTACTCGTGGGTAAAGTGCTCTGATGATACTGGAATCGAGGTGCCCACACGCTGTGTCTATGCCTTGGACGCCGAAGGGAATGTGCACCGCGTTTTGCTGTGGGAAAATCAGACGTTTGATTTGGTCCTACTTTCTCCGGAGAACGTTGTCGCAAGTGGCATTGGCGAACTTTCCATCGTTCAAACCGCCGCCCCCGACGCGCGCATAGACATTCGCATCACAAACCACGCAAAGACGCGCACCCAATCCATAACCTGGTTTCCGGCGGGACAGTAATTTTTCCGCGGAGATGAAAATTTCTCATCCGTTCGGTCCAAAAATTTCGTGAAAATAAACGTCCTCGGAACCTTCTTTGAACTCCGTGCAAATGCAATTAATAATGCTACCGCGTTGGTTATTGGCAAATTTTTGCATCCTCAGCGAATTGATCTTGCAATGATTCTCGGAAACATTTAGAAAATGCAATAGAAAGGGTTTGTATGGGAATATTGGCTGAAATCACCGGAAACATTACAGGTGCAATGGGTTGTTTTGCCGCGGCTTTTAGCGTTGCACTCATTGGGACGAAAGCCACGGACGCCGTCGGGAGGAATCCGGGAGCCGCACCCAAGATTTTGGTGCAATCCATTCTGGGCATGGCGCTGGCGGAAGCGGTTGCATTTTACGCGCTTTTTCTTGCGTAATCGGGGGAACTGCCGTGCTGGCCACGTTATTCGCATTCAGTTGTGGAAGGGGGGGCGTCGGTGAAATCGACGGCGGGAGTGGCAGCGTTTTGCAACGGGTGCTGCGCGACTTTCATGTGGAATGGCCCCTGCTCGCTGCACAGACGTTAAATTTCTGCGTGGTAGCTTATTTACTCTACCGTTTCGCATTTAAACCTCTACTGACCGTGATCGGCGAACGGCAGCGGAAAATAACGGATGGGTTACAATGCGCCGAGGAAATGCATCGGCAACTGGGGCTCGTGGAAATAACGCGCGATAAAACGATGAAAAAGGCGGCCAATGAGGCACGGGATATCATCGATACGGCGCGAAAAAATGCGGAGACCATTGACAAACTGGAACGCGAGAAGCTAATGCGCGAAATCGAGGAGGCACACGCACGGGAACAAAAGCGCATCCAGGAGGAGCACGCCGCGATGATCGCAGCGGCCCAAAGGGAAATCGCCAAAATGGCCTCGGAATTGGCGAAAAAAATTCTCGCATCGCCAGATTGCCTCGATGGGTGCAGATCCTTCACCCGCGCGGCATGCGAGGAAATTGCGCCATGACTCGGGTAAGCGTCACGCGAAGTGTCGTGCGGAGGATCGCCAGAAATCTCATTTCTCTGCCCGATCCAAGGGGTGTTTTAGCCGATATGTTATCGCAGGTGCGACAGTTACGCGGGCACATGGGTATTGATTTTTTAAAATTATTTCACCGCGAATTGATCCGGCTGCGGCCGTACGCTCAAAATCGAGTGGAGACCACCGATGGGCGGCTGGGTGATGACGAATTGGTGAAAATAACCAATACCTTCTCGCGCCATCTGGGCCGGGCGGTCGTTTTGGAAAATGCGCCAAATCCATCTCTGCTTGGCGGCGTGCGCGTTATAATTGGCGATCGGCGCTGGGAGCGCTCCATCCGCGGTTGCCTGGAAAGATTTGTGTAAACCCATGGGCTCCACGCCGGTTTCCATTCGCTAATTTTCTACCGGGGTGTCCAACGCATTCTTTTGCATATTCAACGGTTGGACCATTTCATTTACGTGTGCTGGGGGGAGAATCTCTTTTCCGGTTCCAAGGGATTGCAACTTGGCAAACTGTTGCAGAGTGGGACACAGGCGGGAATCCACCGTGGCAACGGTACTATTGTAGGCGTCAACCGCCTGCCGCAATCTCAACCCAGTTTCCCCAATGCGCTTGAATAGAATTTCCATTCGTTCGACGAGGGTTTTTCCCAGGGAAACAATTTTTTCCGCCTCCCGCGAGGTCGCCGCCTGAGCCCAGGTGCAAGCTATCGTTTTCAGCATGGCTAACAAATTCATGGGCGATGCCAACAGGATATGGTGAGCCAGGGCTTCCTCAAAAAGATTGGGCCGCTCCTGAATGGCCGCCGCATACAAATGGTCCCCAGGAAGAAAAAGAATCACGTAGGTAAAAGCTTTTGCGGAATGTTTTCCGTACTCTCTTTTTCCAAGTTCTACGACGCGGTCGAAAACGTTTTGTGCATGGCGCTTGAGCAAAACGCCTCGCTCCTCTGGCACTTCGCACTCCATGGCCTGCATGTAGGCATCAATGACGGCTTTGGCGTCCACGATGACGTGCTGCTCGCCCGGGAGGTGGACCACCATATCCGCGCGCAGGGGAGTGTTGTTGCCGTCCACGAAAACGGGGACTTGTTCGTCAAAATCTACGTGCGCCTGCAGTCCGGCCATTTCCACGAGTCTTCGCAGTTGCAGCTCCCCCCAACGGCCACGTACATGCGATTGGCGTAGGGCCATGTTAAGTTTCTTGGCTTCCCGGTCCAAGTCCCGGTGTGATTGGAAAAGTTGGCGCAGGTTTTCGTCCAATTTTGCCGTTTCTTCCCCTCGGTGCCGATCCGCAAGGATGATGCGCTGATCCAGGCGATTGACGACCTCTTTCACCGGGTCAACCATGGCTGCGATGGCCGTTTTCTCCTTGGTCAAATTCGCCTGACTGTGCAAGCGCAACTGTTCCAGTGCTTTCTGGGAAACTTCGGCCGCCGTTTGCCGGAAAATTTCCTCCAGTTTTGCCTGCGCCGCTTCCTGAAATGTCAGCTTTTCCTGCAGCGCCGCGTGGCGTTCTTTCCAAATCGCCAATTGTTTATCCTGCTCGCCGTGCATATCTTGCAGCGTGCGAAATTCACATTGCAGTGCCGCCTTTTCCGCCTCAGATGCCGCTAGTGCCCTGATTTTCACCCGCATGGAATGCCAGAGATGCAGAATTGCGCCACCGCCGGTTACGATAGTTAGACCAAGAAAAATTGAATGATCTCCAAGCATTGGTCCTATCTCGAACCAGCGCCATTCATTGTCAACGTCGCGGTAAATGGTCGCGATAAAATGTTTACTCCCGTGTCGCAATTCACACCTCTAGGTGGCACACGGGAGGAATGTGATGGACGATGGCAAAAAAGCGGAATGGTGTATTGTACGGCTGGGTCCGGACGTAAATTGGTGGGTCGTGGAGACAAATTGGCTTCCGCCAACGTCGGCTGAAGAAAGTCTTAGTATTCTCGACCCCAACCAGGTGGAACACATGTTTGACCTTTTGGAACCCATGCGCGAGTATGGCCTGCAAACGGACATCATCGAACAGGCATTTTTACGCTTCGCCGTTGACAAGGACCTTGGGCAGGGCAATGTTCGTCTGGTTGCCTTCGATGGGTGCTTTGATGTGAATGAGGAAAAACTTTTCGCGCTGCCTGTGATTTCCAATACCGCAAGCGGTGGATATGCGGAATTTTTGGAACACATAGGTGCCGTGCGAGTAAAAATGCTCAATGCGACTGAGCGGTTTTCTCAAAAATTAACTTTGGAAGAGCTGGAGGACGCCATGACAGGAATAAGCGATTCCATGGTCGGTGTTGTGCATGCTTTTCAGGAAATTTTGGCCATTCTTGAGTACCATCCCTTGCGGCTTATGACATCCGAGGATGATGACGAGGGCGATGACGAAGGAGATGACGATTGGGAAATGGACCTAACCGACGAGCCAACAATAGCTGTCATCAAAAAGCCAACCGCACGCTAGGTGCCGCCGACAAACTATTTTGGCCCACGGTTTTGCCTGAATTTCACAGAACCAACTGTGCATCTTTTGCGATCACAACACTTGCCCGAGGCTATCTATGAGGTTGAATTTGACTTTCCTCGGGTCATAAAGTCGCACATCGCGTTCGTTGGACGAGTAAAAAAAACATCTGCCTAACGCATATCCTGGATTTATCTCCCCGCTTTCGGAGCCATAGCTCATGATCATTTTTCCATTTTTGTCATGAGAAATAATCATGTGCATGGCCGGTCCCCAGTTTGTAGACCCCACGACGATAAATCCGCCGGGTTGAAGGTGCTTCTCAATTTCATCAATGGTATCAAATGTTGGGATATTGAGTGTGTACGCATGATAATTTGCAGTTTCCGCGGGAACGATGGTACCACCGGACAACTTTAACTTTTTTTTCACATCCAAAAGCACTTGTAGAAGCCTACGGGGCGCATAGTCGCTGTCGTTGGCATTTTTACACAGTTCTTTCCCGTCGATGACCGCAAC
>JAIRLM010000003.1 GCA_031259325.1 Puniceicoccales bacterium | reverse complement strand
GGCTGTGGGTGGCACGGAAAAAAAAAGCCCAGCGCGCACCGGTCGATCGGAGCCACAGCGTGGAGTAAGATGGTGGCCATTTGCGAAAAAATAACTGTTTTCTTTCGTTTTATTGGAAGGAAACTTGGCATCATTAAAGAGTGAAGAGGCATAGGTATGTTGAGTCCTGCGGTTATTGGTAGCACCTTCGATGCTTCGCGTGCGGGTGAGACGCACGATCGGACGATAGTGCGATTTATGCAAGCGTTCCGCGCGTGTGAAGGGAATGAGGAAAAGCAGGCGGCGCTGGTTTCGCGGCTGGAGCGTGTGGTTACGCTGAAGGTGGATTTGGCGTTGATGCGGGCGGTGTCCATATGGAATGCTCCCTCGCTATCGGCGCTGGCACTTTTTATTTATGGGCTGGATGCGGTAACCGGCGAAGGCGAAAAGCAATCGTTCCGGGATGCCATCATAAAGTTGGTGCCCGAAGCGGTGCGCGAGGTAATGGCGAAGAAGCCACTTGAGAGGTTTATTTTATGGCATGTATCTAGATGTATTTTTTCCTGTGCGCTTAAGGTAAATGGGGTATCTCCGGATGATCAGGCGGAGGTTTATTCTCTCGTCGGGTCTCATCGTGGCTAGGGATGGTAGGCGTTGGCTGCGCGTTACTGTTTTGTAGTCGTTTTATTGCGTAGTAGAGTTTCCTCCGTCATAGTGGCCGTGGTGTTTTTGTTTTCATCGTTTACAAGGAATCATTCAACGCTAGCGTCTTCCCATGCGTTTGCCCCAATGCCTGTGTAGTATGCCCTGGATGAAACGCCGGTTGACCATTATTTCCATCGGCCGGCGTCGGCTTGTGGCCGCCATCGCTGAAGGGTCCAAGGGTGCCTGCAAAATCAAACGGATATTTACCCAACCATTAGCCGATGGAGGGGCCGAATCCCTCGCCGCGGCGCTCGCCAAAGTTCCCCAGGGATTTCGCCGGCATCGGTGCCACGTCATTTTGCCAAAAATTCATCCACTGCATAAGTGCATCATACACCACCCGGTGGCGCCGGATTTGCGTCGAATCATGCTCGCCGACGCCATCGAAATGGATTTGCCCATCAAATCGGACGCATTTGCCTGGGACTTTTTTCCCCTGCACGTCTACGACACCGGCGAACGCTTTCTCTCCTACGTTTTCGCGGAACGTTGGTCGCAGGTAAAGCCCATATTCGATGCGTTTCTTCGCGCTAAAATCTATCCCAGAGGCGCGCTTGTTCCACTGGCCATTGAATTTTCCTCGGCCATGGCGGCGGATGCGGGAAATTTCCTCCAACTCTGCATCGACGAGGAAGCCATTTCTCTAGTTTTTACCGGCGGTGAACGCCCCTACGCGCGCTGTCTTCCCCACGGATGGACCCGCGTTTTGGGGAACGGGGACGCCGAAGCCCAATGGGATGATTGGATAAAAAATGATTGTTCTGGAAATGGAGATTTGGCGGAAAAGATGGATGAATTTTTTCACGAACTGGCGGCGGAAATTCACACATGCGAGTTGTACTACTTCCACCGCCTTCAGGGAAGACCCCACACCCAAATGGCCGTTGTTAGCAGTAGACCTGGAAGTCGATCCTGGATTAGGTTTCTTAAAAAACATCTCACACACCCGACCAATGTTATTGTAGTAAACGAAAGCTGGAAGTGTCCAATTTCTGCTCCCGGAGAAGTGCCGGATGAAATTACCCGAATGCATCTTTTTCACGGTGCCGAAATGCTATTTAATGGAACCATGGACAATCCGTCCGTCGTCGTTCCCCCGGCGGTCGCGCAAAAGGAACGGCAGGCCCGGTGTTTTCTCGCAAAAGTAACCGCCTGTGCCGTCGCATGCGGTGTTTTACTGCTGGGAAATTTATACCACGTGACGCAAAATTACGCATTGCGGCAGAATTTGGCCAGTTTGCGCCAAAAAACGGATGAAGAAAGAGTAACGGCGGTGTCCATCGGCCGACTCAATGGGGAAATGGAAGGATATCGCGCCCAATTGGAGCGGGCCAACGAAGTGCACTCCTGCCAGGCGGCGTGGACGGCTCTGTTCCAGGAACTGCAGGATATTTTGGTGGCCGGCGGGAATGGATGGTTGGACGAATTGCGGGTGATGTCATCATCCGGGGACGCCCCGCGGGAAGTTGCCATCGGCGGTTGTATCTTTGCCGATGAAGGTGAGGAGATTTTACCAAAATTTCGCCGGTTCTTCGAACAATTGGAAACATTGCCCGTTGTTGGTTCCACGGGAAATCTAACCCTTGCCGAGGCCCGTCCGGGTGCGCAACCCTTCCAATGCACAATCACATTGAACGCCAAATATTTTAAGCCATGAATCGCATGTTACAAAGTCATCGCAGGACCATTCTGTGGGTCGCCTTCGCCGTTGTGTTTGTGCTCTTGGCCGTCGCCCACATGCGGTTGCGGGTACGGCACCAGAAATTGCTTACCACCTACCGGGAAGCAATGGACACGCGGCAGAGGCTTGGAAATGTCGCCGGAGGAACTCTTGTCCGGCAACGGCAACTAACGGAGGAATTTGCAAAAGCCTGGCAGGCGCATCCGTTTGCCCAGTTTCACCGAGAGGGCCCCGCCGTTACCGCCACCGATGCCTATTTCCATTTGATAGAAACCATGCACCGGTTGGAACAGGAGGCGGTGTCGTCCGGGATTATCTTTGCCGACGGGCCGCGATTTGGCTTTTCGGATTTCATACGCCGGGGAATGGCCTGGGACGCGGCGAAAATTCAGGACCAGTTGGAGCTCACGCGCCTTTTGCTAACGGCCCTGTTTCGCATATCCGACGGGGATTTGCAGTTCATATCCCTTCAGCGAGCCGGTGAATCGCGGGAACTGGCACGCTTTCCCAATGACCTATTTGACGCGCGAAAATTCGTACCACTTTTTCAATTTCCAAGGGACGGAGCATATTCATTCCGGTTACAGTTCAGCTGTTCCACGGGTACATTTCGCAGGTTCGTAAATAAAATGCGGTCCATGCCGGTTGTATTGCAAGGCATTGAGGCGGAACCCGTTGCGCCGGACGGCGTCGACGGGAGGAAACCAAAAACAAAATTTACCCTATACCTGGACTGGATCGACTGCGCGCGCGTGGCTACACCGAATCACCATTAACGCGGCGGTTGCGCTTTTCGCAAATCAGCCTATGCACCTTGGCCACCTTTTGGAATGGCCAGCGGGTGATGAGTCGGCGGCGCAAAAACAGGCTACTCACGAGGTAGGTGAAAAATACAATGGCGATGGCGTAGACGGAGAGAAATGCAATCATGGACACGACGGTTGCAACCACGACGAAGGTGCGGAATCGGGTGCGCGTGTTCCAGGCGATATGCTTAAACACCGGGAACGGAATGGTGCTTACCATTAGCACGGAAACGAGCAGCATAATCGGCAGCAGTAATCCGGCAAATGGCGGGGAAAGTTCCGCGTGTATGAGGATGATGGCGATGGAGATGATGATCCCCGCCGCCGCTGGAACGGGAAGCCCAATGGAATCGTGCACGTCAATGTACTTTTCCCCGCGGGGAAGCAACGGCGTCATGAGCACATTAAATCTGGCCAACCTGGCGGCGCAGCAGAGCAAATAAATGAAGCCGATGAGCCAGCCAAATTTCAAAAATACCGAATCCAGGTACTGCGGATAATTCCCCGGCGACGGGGATAGAATGAGGAAAAAAACGAGCAGTGCCGGGGCGACGCCGAAGGATACAAGATCCGCAAGTGAGTCAAACTCGGCGCCAAAGAGTGACATGCGGCCACTTAAACGGGCCACGCGGCCGTCGAAGAGATCCAAAATCGCGGCAAGCACGATGAGCCACACACCCTGGGTGTAATATTCCACGGGGTTATACCCAACCAGCGAGCCGTACTTGGCTTGGATAAATCGCAAAATCGCCAAAAATCCACAAAATAAATTTCCCGCGGTAAACAGATTTGGCAAAAGGTAAACCCGGCTGGCCTCCGTGGAATCCTTATAAATCGGGCAGAAACTCATCGGAGGATCCTTGGAAATCGCAGGGATATGTAAAGAACCGAGTTCCGGCGGCGGATCCGTCTTTGGAACTGAAATTACGCGGTTTGGAGGCCTTCACGCCCATGGTCACAAAATCCGGAATTGCCCATCGGAGAATATTATAATTACAAATATGCACCATCGTGATTGAAACATGGGCAGATTTGAACGGTGAATGTGCCGCCCTGGAACGGCGCCTGGCCCGACTACGCGTCTTTCTGGACGTGGACCGAAGGCTGCGGCGCATCGGAGAATTGGAGGCGGTGATGTCCGATCCGAAATTTTGGAATTCGCAGGACCGGGCCCAGCGTATCATCAAGGAAGTAAATGACCTGCGTCATCCGCTGGCACCGCTTGATGCCCTGGAAAGTGACCTGCGCGACCTGCGGGCCTACGTCGAATTACTGGCCGATACATTGGCGCCGGAGTCTTCTGTGGATTTTTCGGAAGTCGTGCATTTGTGCGAAGATCTGCAAAGGCGCATGGATGACATTGAGCTCCAGTCCTTTCTCCGCGGACCCCATGATAATAGCAATGCCATCGTGACCATTCACTCGGGTGCCGGTGGAACGGAGGCCTGCGATTGGGCGGAAATGGTACTGCGCATGTACACCCGCTGGGCGGCGTTGCGGGAATTTCAATGTGAAATCCAAGACATACAATCGGGGGACGAGGCGGGAATTTCCCGGGCAACCTTTCGGCTCATCGGCACAAACGCCTATGGTTACTGCAAGGCGGAGCGGGGTGTTCACCGACTCGTGAGAATCAGCCCATTCGACGCCAACAAGCGCCGGCATACATCTTTCTGTTCCGTGGACGTGATTGCTGAAATCGAGGATGACGGAGAAATCGAAATCCGCGACGAAGATCTGCGCGTCGATACCTATCGGTCGAGCGGCAAGGGCGGCCAGCACGTGAACAAAACCGAATCCGCCGTGCGCATCACCCATTTGCCAAGCGGAATTGTCGTCACCTGTCAAAACGACCGGTCCCAGCAAAAGAATCGATTGGCCGCCATCCGCGTCCTGCGGGCCCGCATCTACGAACAGCGACAGGACGAAAAGCGGTCCGCATTGGAAAAATTCTATGGCGCAAAGGGCGAAATTGGATGGGGATACCAAATCCGCAGCTATGTCTTTCAGCCCTACCAAATGGTGAAAGACCTGCGCACGGGGGTCGAGACGAGTAATATTCAAGCGGTCATGGACGGCGACTTGGATTTATTCATAAACGGTTGGCTGCGCGCCGGTTGCCCCAGCACCCGCCAATCACTCGCCAAAGATGTGGAATAGACACAAATTTTCGCAAAAAGGTTCCTACGCCAGTAGATCGAGATATTAGAGCTCTTACAGGTATTTCGCTGGGAACAGCACCCGTTTGTTATCGAAAAATTCCATCTCCCGTCGTCCATTCTGCTCGACGCACGGCTTCCCCTTCGGCCAGGCGCTTCGTCGCGGCTGCTGGTAGAAGTCCCGGGTTCGACATAACACCAACCGTGCCATCCCCTGCTGCGAGATGTGGAACATTCCCACTTATTCTCCCTATGCTCATAAGTTGGCGGGCCTTGCAACGTGGCCAGACTTGGCAAGTTAAAATAGACTTTTGCAAAAAATCGTTCATGATCATCCTCCGCCGCACGGATCGTGAGCCCGAGAATTGCGATTCCGACTCTTGCAATAAGTCTATTCAATTCAATAGTCCATCTCTAAAAGTCTATTGTGCACATCGGGCAGTAGCGTCTTCAACCTTAGCACTTCGGCTCTCGCTGGTTCCAGAGCTTCTGGCGATGCGTCGCCGCCATTAGCCTCCACGTCACCCGCAAAATCACGATACGCCTTTATAGTTTGGTTTGGATCCAGTCCACGCTTCTTCAATTCACCGATGAACATTTCTAAGATACGCCAAATTAGATCATTGACGAGCATCCGATTAAAAAGCCGTATTGCGGCCTGCATTCTTTCGATAGTCCTTCGGATTTCTTCGACTGTGTTTCCCATGTTGTCAACACGCATAAGCTCAGTGATATGAGCGAGGTCCAACGTGCTTGCAAACCGTGTCATGCATTGAACTGTGTTGCACAACGTCCTGCATTCAAGACACACGCGCCCATATTGGGGCATCATGCTCTGTCGTATTTCCTGGATCCTTCGCGCCTCCATTTCAGCATCTATCGTCTGCTGTACGGCTACAATTGCGGCTTGTAGTCTTCCGGTACACACGTTCTCTCCTGTACCTTGGAGTAGCTCAATAATGTCCTCCAGCACGTTCTGGGCGGCTTCATACCTGGTCATACCAGGAACCTCTTCGGCTTCCTCTTCGGGAACACCGTCTATTATACATAGCAACCTATAGTCGGTCTTCTGTATGCATTTCGATGTGAGTAGTACGTATTCGTTGCCTAAAAATTCCATCTCCCATATGCCCTTGACTTCCCTTAGTTGCTCAAGTGCTCTGCGGTATGTAACTATTACCGCCTGCAAAGCCGTTATTTCCTGTTGAAGCGCCAGCGTATTCGCTCGAATCGTTTCAATGTCACCCTCTCTAGTAGGAAATAATCCGAGCACACTTCGAACGGCGCCCACGTCTAGACGGTAAAACAGACCATCACGTACGAGTCTATCTAATTCTGTCCAGGCGGTACTATTTGCGGATTTTGCGTGGGCCAGGTCCACGGTTTCCGCTCCGGCCAAGCGCTCTGTCGCGACTGCCGGTAGAAGTCCAGGGTTCAGCACAATAGCAGCCGTGCTATCACCTACCGCGAGATGTGGAACACTCCCGCCTATCCTTTCCATACTCATAAGCTGGCGGAGCCTTACAACATGGTCAAACTTAGCAAGTTAAAAATAGATTTTTTGCAAAAATTGTTCTCGGTCATTCTCCATCGCATGAATTGCGAGTTCGAGAATTGCGAGTTTGACTTTTGCAATAAGTCCAATGGCACGTTTGGCGCCAAATGAATTAGGCCATTGAGCGGCCCCAAGACGAGTGTTGTTCGGGCCACACGGCAATGCTCCTAGGCCAGCGAAATGTTTGCGTTTGTGAGGTTATTTGCTTTTATGGCAGCACCCCAGAGGTCGGCATCTTTCTGTGCATATGCATGCAGGAACACACGCACACCAGCTCCGACAAGCTCTTCGTTAGTCGCGCGTAATATGTCTGTAACAAGTGCGGGTGGATTATGAAATACGCCCATCCCAACCAAGGTTAGATGTAAATCTTGGCCGGTATGAGCGGCTACTCGTGCCAACGCTCGGTACTGCCCAACGAGTGTGTGTCTACATATGTTTATCAATAATTTCGTCCGTTCATCATCCGTGGCGTTCCATGTCACCTTGACGTTCTGGAAGGATGCGGCAGCGTTAAACACCTGCAATTGCACCGCGCCCGATTCCTCACATTGCACCCACTGTGCCATAGTCGAAACTTTGTGGTTTTCCAGCCACTGTTCCAGGACGCGCAAATGTTCCGTGTTGCCGATGACATGAGGCTGAAAATATCCGTTTTGGCAAAGTTCCGGATATGCGGCGCATATGGACTTATCGCCTTCGGCTGTTGTCACCGTGCACCCAGTCAGGCATTCTTTCATGGCGTCATACCCTTGGGCTCGAAAAAATTCGAGACGCAATGCGGCGGCTACCAACGCGGTCAGGCTGGCTCCAGGACCCTGCGTGCGGTCGCGCACATAAGTTGGGAGTTCGACTAAATGCGCCCATGGAGATTCGCAGCCGTTGAACTGGCTTGCCACTTGCACAATTGGTGGTCGGCCGTTGTCGGCGGACGGGATATGTTGTAAAATTTCTACCGGCATTCCAGATACGATGGTAAATACCGACGGGTTATCATTTTGCCGCTTAGCAAGCGCGGTGATTTCATCCGGCGATACATTCCGCATGGATAAGCATGGGCTCTTGGCTACCAGAGCCGCTATTTCCGGCTGCAGTTCCGTATAACCTTCATTCAAATACTTATCAATTTTGTCCCTAAAGGCTTGGCCAAGTTGGCTTTTTGTACCATGAGGATTTTTTTTCCACGTCTCTATTGTACCCTTATTTCTCTCTCCTGCGAATCCAAGTTTGGCCCGCGCGGCTCGCACGAGTGCGCATTCGGCGTCCGGGATGTCTACCTTGGCTAAAAAATCTACAAATGCAACCGGCGACGGCGCTTGTTCCGGTTGTGGTGCAGGGGGCTGTCCTTCCACTGGAATATCTTTCGGCGGCTGAACGTCTGTTTTCTCCGATCGATCCAATGGCTCGTCGACGCTGGGTGTGTTTAAGTTACGTGATTCTGGTCCTTCCACTGGATGGTCTTCCGGCGGCTGAACGTCTGTTTTCTCCGATCGATCCAATGGCTTGTCGACGCTGGGTATGTTTAAGTTACGTGATTCTGGTCCTTTCACTGGATGGTCTTCCAGTGGCGGAACATTTACTGCCTCCGGTGGTGCTGGCAGTTTGTCGTCGACGGACACATTTAGGTCAGGTAATTGCTGGACAGGGACCGGTTCTGCAGCTATTCTTGTAATTCCCTCGGTAGCCTTAACGACTGCCCCCAAGCGTTCTTTGGCGATACGCGCCCCATCTCCTGTTTTTTGAGTCAGTGGCGCCCAATGCGAGATGGCGATGAGTGCGTTCGTAAGCGTACGCGGAGATTTAGGCTCGCTACGGGCGATTCGGCTTTCCGCCACCCAAAGTATCAGCGCACCAATGCCGGTAATTTGAACGATGAAACGCAGCGCACGGCCAAGGTTAAAGGTGCCCGATCTCAAAGTTGCGTTTGTGCAAGTGATTACAACTCCATCAGTGGCGTACGTAACGCCAGTCCCCATTTGTTTCAATTTTCCGCGCAAAGGCAGAAGGAATCCCCCCGCTAAGCCAACATTGTGAGTGCTCATATCGGATACGCATTTATGACCTTACTTGAATATTGTCAATGATTACAGTGAAACTTTTTGCACAATTTGCCTGTAATGACGACTTGGCACCAGTTTACGAACTAAAACATCGATTACGTCCTTTAAATTTCCTGGAGGATTTTATAATTTTCCAAGTGCATGGTTTCATCTGCCTGAAAAAAAAGTCGGGCGCCGTAGGTATCTTCTAAATTTTCAAGAATTTGCCGTTCCTGTTGCCGGAGGACATCTAACACCTGCGGATGGAGAAAAATTTTCAGCGTGTGCGTGCGCTTATTACTGCTGTCCTTGCGCAATTGGCCGAGGGTGCGTAGGATTTCCAGCTGAAGAACCATGGCCGTGGTCTGGGGTGATTGGACGGTTCCCCGGCCGGAACAATAGGGGCAACAAATGCGCATTTCCCGGCCCATGCTCTGCGAATGGCGCTGTCGGGTGATTTGCATGATCCCCATGGGCGAAATGGGTAAAATTTGAAACCTGGCGCTGTCATGGGACATCAATTCCTGCACAGCGTCGAAGACTTGCTTCTGATCCGCCTTGTTTTTCATGTCGATGAAGTCGATAATGATGAGCCCGCCCAGATTTCGCAGTCGCATTTGCCGAACGATTTCCCGCGCGGCTTCTAAATTGACCTGTAGGAGGAGATTTTTCCCCTCATCCCTTGCGACCTTGTGCGAGCTTGTGTTTACGTCGATGGCGATGAGCGCCTCCGTTTCCTCTAAAACGATTTCTCCACCGGATGGCAGGGGAAGGCGCCGGCTGAATGTGCGTTGGACCTGCTTTTCGACGTTGAAGTGTTCCAAAACCGGCATCTCATCTTTGTAAAGTTCCACCTTTCCCCGTAGTTGCGGCGCGATTTCGTTGATTTCGGAGACGATTTCGTCAAAGACCTGTGGCGAGTCGGTTACAATACGATCCACGTCATCGGTGAGAAAATCTCGCACGGACCGGCCGATCAGTCCCGGTTCCCGGTAGACCAATCCTGGGTCCTCCATTTCGCTCGCTTTTTTGGAAATAGCTTTCCAGCGGGAGAGCAGAATGGACAGGTCGCGGATGAAAAACTTCAGCTTCTTTTCCGCGCCGGAGGACCGGATGACAATCCCCATGCCGTTTGGGACGGTTAATTTTTCCAAAATGCCCTTGAGCCGCTCCCGTTCCTTTTCGTCCTCAATCTTCCGCGATATGCCACACTGTTCATTGAACGGGGTTAGTATGAGATAGCGGCCGGTGACGGTGATATTCGTGGTAACCCGTGCCCCCTTGGTCCCCATTTGCGCCTTTGAAACCTGCACCAAAACCTCCGCACCAACCGGGTACATGCGCGGAATGTCATCCGGGGTAATTTTGGATTTTGCCGGATTCTTGGTGACAACCTCAAAGCTATCATTGGCCGCTGGAAGCATGTCCCAGTAGTGGAGAAACGCATTTTTTTCCTGTCCGGTGATGACAAAGGCCGCTTTTAGCCCGTCCTCGAGCTTTTGAATGCGCCCCTTGAAAATGGCCCCGACCAGATCCGCGCCCCTGTAGGCATCCGTTTCAAAATTTTCCATTATGCCGTCAATGAGCACGGCGACGCGGGTTATGCCCAGCTGGCGACTGATGACGATCTCGCGAAATTTTCGGTCATTGCGGGTTAACCCCTTTATGATGCGTTGGAGAAGCGACTGGTCCTTTGCCCGGTCCTTGGAGCCATCCTTGAGCTCCCGTTCGTCAATTTTTTCCCCGCACGGTTCCGAATCTTGGCGCGGTGAACTGTTAGAATTTTTCATAAATATCAAAATTTTTCATTTCCATCCTATCCCTCGCGGTCCACGTTCCGCCGCCGCCGATAGACGCTCTGCACGATTCCCTGTAAAATGCAACACACGATCAAAAAGCTCCCACCGTAGCTTAGAAACGGCAGGGGTACTCCCGTAATCGGCATGAGTCCCAGGGTCATGCCAATGTTAATCAGCATGTGCATGAGAAAAAACACCCCAATACCCACGGTCAAATAGCGGCCAAAGCGGTCGTGGGCCAGGCCAGCGATGCGAAAGGTATTTCCTATGAGCGTGCTCAGGAGCAACAGCGCCGCCGAGGTTCCCAGAAAACCCCGCTCCTCACCGAGTACGGAAAACAGGAAATCATTCGTCGACACCGCCTTGGGCAAATAGCCCAACTGTGCCTGCGTGCCGTTTCCATACCCCTTGCCCCAAAATCCACCGGATCCGATGGAAATAAGCGATTGGCGCAAATTCCAGCTGATTCCCGTGCCCTGCGGATCCACCACCTCCGGGGCGATGAACCCGATGATGCGGTTGCGCTGGTAATCTTTCAGCGGGAACCAGGAATGTTTTTGGTAAAGTCCTCCGTGCTCGCCCGGGGAGAGGTCGTTTGCATCCAAGAAATTGCGATAGCGGTAGAGGTCCCAGGTGACCGCACTAAGCGCAAGGATTCCCAGTGCAAAAATGACCAAAAAAAAGCGGCTGGATAGATTGGAAACGTAAAGCATGGCCAGAAGAATTGGGGGGAGAATGAGCGCGGAGCCCAAATCCGGTTGTAGAAAAATAAGAAACCACGGAATGGCGAAAATTATGAAAGCCCGCAGGAGGGGTGACTTCGACTCGCGAATGGGTCCCATTTTCGCCCCCGTCAGCGTCCCGGCCAGCATAATCAGCGTGGAAAACTTCGCAAATTCCGCCGGTTGGACGCAGAGGCCAAATAGCCCGATCCACCGCAAGGCACCGTAACGGCGCAGGCCGAAGGGCGACCAAAGCATCAATAGGGAAAAAATCCCGAGGAGGTAAATCCAATGTGCATGGCGTAAAAAAATTGAATAATGCCACCGGGCACATAGCACATAGCAAACAGTTCCCAGCAGAAACCAAATCAGCTGGCCCCGCCATTGATTGCCATGAATCGAAAGTTGCGCCGATCGAATGGATATCACGCCCAGGAGCACTAACAGAAGCATGCAGGCCGGATTGACCCAGTCCCGTTCCCAGTTTTTGCGCCCAATCCTTCGCACGGTTCAAGTCCCCTATGCGCTTTTGTCGCAAATGAGAAGATTTTTGTCCCTCAACCGCCGGCTTTACGCGGAGAGCTAGACGTATTCATGGTCGTGTGAAAAATATTTGCGCGAAATTTATAGCAAAGCCTGATAATTTTTGACCTGGGTGGATTTTTTTCTGTTGCGCTAGAGATGCTTACGGCTAAACTCCCATACGTTATAAAATATAATCAGGATTTGAAAGACGCGTCCGTATGGCTGGTTGTAAGCGGCAAAATTTATACACAAGTTAGTAAAGAGCTTAGAATTTCGTCGCAGTCCGTCCGTAATTGGCACACACGTTTTTTAACCCTAGGACACTGCAAAAACAAGAAACAACTAGGCGCAAAACCGCGCATTTCAATCGCTAATAAGTTGTTCGCCTTGGCGCATTTAATGCGATTTCGTCGCCGGCGTTCCGGGGATGATAGAATGTTTTTGGTTCAACCATGTACGCTTGGCCGGTGACGTTGTCCGGATAATCGTGGGCATAGAGGTAGGACTCCGTGTTCAACCGGCGGGCTATGGATTTGGGCTGATTGCGCAAATAGCTCGGAACGGGCTGCACGGGGTGCGTACGCATTTCCTCGCGCGCGTTGGTGAGTGCCATGTATGTGGAGTTACTTTTTCGCACCAGCGCCATGAATACGGTTACGTGGCTCAGATTAATGGCGCATTCGGGCATGCCAACTGTTTCGCAAGCGGCGTAGCAGGCGTTGGCAAGTGGCAGGGCGCGCGTATCGGCGAGGCCGACATCTTCGGAAGCAAATATGACCAGCCTGCGGGCGATAAACCGGGGGTCCTCCCCACCTTCCAGCATTTTTACCAACCAATAGACAGCTGCATTGGGATCACAGCCGCGCATGCTTTTGATATAGGCGGAAATAGTTGCATGGTGCTCGGACTCGTCGCGGTCGTATCGGATGTGCCGTTCGGCGGCAAAGGCCTCCCAGAGAGAGATGGTGATGCGGGTTCCGGTGGCTGCGCCCATGACGAGCGTTTCCAAGTTCCCGAGCGCCCGGCGTAGGTCGCCATCACAACTTTGGGCTAGAATATCCAACACCTCGTTGTCCAAATCGCATCCACTGCTCCCCAATCCTATTTCCTTATCGTGCAACGCCCGCAGCAGGTAATTTTTAATCACATCGACCTTAAGCGGTTCCAATTGAAAAAGGTGACTCCGGCTAAGCAGCGGGGAAATGATATAAACCGCCGGGGTATGCGTCGTTGCTCCGATGAGCCGGATAGTCCCACGTTCCACATCCGGGAGAAGGGAATCTTGCTGCGCGCGGTTGAACCGATGGATTTCGTCGATGAACAAAATGGGCGGCCGGGCAGCCCCGCGAGCATCCTGAATAATGCGACGCAATTCAGCCACATTGGACATGACCGCGTTGATAGCAACAAACTTACTGCGTGTTTCGTTGGCAATTACCTCGGCGAGTGAGGTTTTCCCGCATCCGGGGGGCCCGAAGAGAATGATGCTTCCGAAATTATCCCGTTGAATCATCCGTGGCAAAAAACAGTTTGGACCAAGAAGATGCTCCTGACCCACCACATCCGCTAGCTTTTTGGGCCGCATGCGCACGGCCAACGGGATGTGTCGAAAAAATCCTTTATCGCCGGAGTTGGTCCCGTCGTCGTTCCATAAATTACCCTGTTGAGCCATATCGCCAACGCTAACCGGAGTGCTTCAAATTACCAGCGTTGTCGTACGCGAGGAATGCGCATTTTCTCCGGCGATTGACAGAACCGGTCTGCGCAACAGACTGCGAAACATGCTCAGAAGGCTTCCATTTTTGACGGTGTTCATTTTTGCCGCCCTGCTCACCGGCGAATCCCGTGGCGAACACTTGGTCCCGCGCCCATCCGGTGTGGAATATCCGATCCCCCTGGAAATTTACCAAAAATGCGAAAACCAACTTATGCGGGAATTAAACCGTCCGCTCACGCTTTGGGAGACCCTGCGCGTGCGTGTTGCGTATGCGCCAATGAACGTGGTGGTAACCCTTCTTTTTTTCGGTGCCATCGCGCATACTTTCCTGGCTCCGAAATTTCTGCGCCTGTCTCAACGACTTGAGGAGCGCCATGAATTTCGTTTGTCGATGAATCCGCAGAGAACAAAAAACACCTCGGAAATCCCCGTTTCCTTTCCCGCCACTCTCTGCCACTTCATGGGCGAAATTGAGGCCATTTTTGGCATCTGGATTATCCCCGTGGCCCTGGCCATCACCCTGCGCTACGGCTGGGATGACTTCTGCTTCTATGTGTCCCATCGGGTTTCCTACACGGAGGCCATGTTTGTGGTGGTGATCATGGCCATGGCGGCGAGTAAACCCATTCTCGCGTTTGCCGAGCGCATCCTCGGATTCGTGGCCCGAATTGGCCATGCGAGTGTTTCCGCCTGGTGGATTACCATTCTTTCCATCGCCCCACTGCTGGGATCGTTTATCACCGAACCGGCGGCAATTACCATAGCCGCAATGCTTTTGGCGCGAAAATTTTACCCGCTTTCCCCATCCACGGCATTTTCCTATGGAACCCTTGGTTTGCTCTTTGCCAATGTTTCCGTCGGCGGCACGTTAACCCACTTCGCCGCACCGCCCGTGCTCATTGTCGCCGATAAGTGGAACTGGGACCTGATGTTCATGTTCACGCATTTTGGCTGGCGGGCCATGGTGGGCATCGGACTCAACACGCTCATGTACGCCTGCGTTTTCCGCCGGGAGTTGCTGTTACTCAATGGCAAGGCGGAGGCGTTGCGGCGGGATGAGCCCAAGGACGCCGAATCCGCGGAATCAGCGGTGCCATTCTGGGTTACGTTGGTACATATTCTCTTCATCGCCTGGAGCGTGGCCAATCTCCACTCGCCGCAGACATTCTGGTATACTTTCCTTATCTTCCTGGCATTTATTCAAGCCACGTCGCATTTTCAGTACCGCGTCTCCCTCCGCGAACCCATTTTCGTCGGATTTTTCCTGGCTGGGTTGGTAACCCACGGCGGGCTGCAGGAATGGTGGATTGCCCCGGTATTGGAGCGCATGTCCCGTCTGTGGTTGTTCTTCGGAGCCATGGGTCTGAGCACGTTTAACGACAACGCAGCCATCACCTACCTGTGCTCTTTGGTTCCGGAGTTTTCCGGCAATAGCGCCCTGCAGTATGCCATTGCCGCGGGAGCCCTCAGCGGTGGCGGACTTACGGTTATCGCCAATGCGCCGAACCCCGCCGGCCAATCCATCCTGCAGAGATTTTTCCCCCGGGGCGTTTCCCCCCTCGGATTACTAGCCGCCGCGCTTCCGCCAACCATCATTCTGGGTTCGGCCTTTTTACTTCTGTGATTGGAAGGTTCGGACATCTTTCCTTGGCAACGGCATGGAATCGTTCGAGGATCTACCGCTTTGATTAATTCCCCTAAAAAGTTGGTCTATTTGGGATCCGATGGCATCGGTCTCCGCGCGCTACAATGGCTTTTTGAAAATTCCGGCTCGGCATTTCGCCTCGCCGGCGTCGTGAGTGGCTTGGACAAAAAACGCGGCCGCGGCCTCCGCTTGCAGGCAAATCCCATCACCGCCTGGGCCCGTGAAAATAAAATTCCCCTGCTGCAACCGGAGCGGCCCAGGGAAGAAATTCTCCCCTGGATGCTTGCGTTGGAAGCCGATGCGGGCCTCGTCTTTGCCTATGGATGTATCCTGCCAAAAACTCTGTTGGATGGCATTCCACTTGGTTTTTTAAATTTACACCCATCGCTACTGCCGGAGCTCCGCGGCCCGGCGCCCATCGAAAACGCTATTCTGCAACACAAAACGCAAACGGGTGTGTCATTCATGAAACTTGTCCAAGCCATGGACGCGGGACCAATTTACGCGGCCGAGGCAATCGACATCGATCCCATGGAAACCACGCCCACGCTCCGGGAAAAGGTATCCTTCATTGCTGCAATCGTTCTGGAAAAATACCTGACAACCGTCCTAACCGGCCGCGTGGTTCCCGTTGAACAGGATCACGCAAAGGCAACTTACACAAAACTCATTCAAAAATCCGATGGAATGCTGGATTTCAATAAACCAGCCAGGGATCTTGAAGCTCAGACACGAGCCTACACAACTTGGCCGGGGAGTTTCTTCATCTACAACGGCGAGCCCACAAAGATTGGCCACACCGAATGGCGCACAGACAACCCACCAGCAGCACCTGGGACCATACTCGGAGTCAACAACGATGCCCTCGAAATCGCAACCGCCGCCGGCACCCTCCGCATTTTTGAACTCCAGCTACCAACGGAAAAAATGCGGCCAGCAACACAAGCCCATACTACGCATCAACCAAAAGCTTGAGCGGCCTAAGATCCCCACCACACCCTTGCTGGAACAACGCCCCTTGCTTGGCAAGGGCCACAAGGACATCAAACGCCTGTTTCGGAACCGCAGTAGCCTCCACTGAATACCTCCCATTGCAAACATCCACCTGTGTGACCTCAAGTTCCTGTGCAGATGACCGCCCATTATCATTTCCCGCCTTGCCTCTGGCAATGTACCTCGGCCGCGTACTGATTCCAACTCCTCCCCAACCCATGACTGATGGCAAGTTTCTCGCGTACTACCGCGAAAAAAAAGCTTAATTTGTGATAATGACGGAAAAATGCCACAATTAAATAATTCGCTAAAATCGCCGATGTGTTAATTTTCATTTTCCCCAAATGGCCTGATAATGTTTTTAAATTGTAATATTGCATCAGATTATGTCATTCGCCTGCGCAAAGGCGTACAAGATTACGCGTGAACGCACGGGTAGCACGATTTTGGGATGAGTTCGCAGTGGCGTGGAATCTTAAGTTTGGGCGTTCAGACTTGCACGAATTGGCTGTTTCGGCTTCGGGTCCGGCGGTTTGTTACGGGGCGGATGGTTGCGTGATGCCGGAGCCCGAGGTCACCGCCGCTCCAGCCGTGGGAGACGAAGAAAGTTTGAAGTTGCGGGAGGGAGTGGCGGATAAGATTGTCATGCTGTGCCTTGGCCTATCGTCTGGCGTGCCGCTTTTTTTTGTGCGGAGTAAGGCGTATGTGCCTCTGATGGAGCAGACTTTGCGAAAGGCGGCAAATGGGCATGAGGTGATGGTGCGTTGCGTTATCCTGGACGACGGACTTGCTGTTTCTTATAGAATTCCGCCGTTGCCGGATTCCGTGTCGCGCGTTGCCTTGGCCCGGGTTGCTGATGGAGGGATTGCCACCGGGTTTGCGGCTTTTTGTACTATGCTTGGGCTTCTGCTTACGAAATCCGCTGGTTTTGCCATTCCATGGCAGGGCGTTTTCCTGTCCGCCGTCGCTGCGATGATTGGCCTCTTTTTTGGGATTTTGGCCCAATGGGCCGGCCGACATTACGGGCCAATGCTTGCGACCCAGCAAATGCTTGTATAGTTAGGGCTTTTCATGGCACGTTAGGAGGGTTTCGCAACTGGGAAGGTCTTTGCTGAGCGTTGGACTGTTCTATCCTGGTGTGTATCGGGTAAGCAGGGTATTCGTTCGGTCGATGATTTCTTGGAATGGTCTGTCGCACCGGTGGTAGTCGGTGATGTCCACGAAGTAGGGGAAGTTACTTTCCTCGAAGTCGTCCTTCAGGGCTAGCAATGTGTTTTCGGGAATGCCGTCGGGGTAATCTATGGCCAGATCCAAATCGGAAAACTTCCGCGCCTTGCCCGTCGCCCGCGAGCCGAACACGTACACCGTTGCGCCGCTATTTATGAGATGCCTGGCCAAGGTCACACGCACGAACTGCATCTGCTCCGGAGTGAGGTCAATGATCCCCATTTTCCGTCCTTTCTACGCGTCGTAGTTCATCGAGAAAAAATCTTACTTCGCCGATGAAGGCGGGGATTTTCTCAAAAACTTCGTCGGCTATCGGCGCCCGATAAGTGTGGCCGGTCAGGTTCCGAGCCTCGCGAAAGCTATCCCAAAGTGCCACATCTCCGCGAAGAATGCCCCGCGCGTTGGCCTCCCGTATCAGGTTTTTGAAGCCCATCTGGGCGATTTCGTCCCCGCTCAACGCCTGCATGACCAAGTAGCGCCGCAGGATTTTGGTTGCTAATTCGTAGGTGTACTCGAAGCGCTGGATGGTTGCGTCCCGGGCGATAAGGTCGTTGGGCCGTTTTTGCGCAGAATTCAAGGCCTCTTCCAAGGTTCCAAGCGCGCGGACAAGTGGCTCATAGAAAAGTCCATCGGCGACCATGGAAAATTTCTGTTTCCATCATCCACAATTGGCAATATTTTCAAGATGCCGTCGCGGGTTCTGACGTGATGGAGATTTTTTGTGGCATCTCGGACTATCGCATTTACGGTGTGTTCGTGTGGTTTTTGATTTTCGCCGGTCTTATTCCCGTTGGCGTGTTGGCGCTGGTGGTTTGGCATCCGTTTGAGCGTGATTTCGTCTACAGGATCCTATTCAACAAATGGATAAATTTCAGCATTTTTCTAGCAGCGGTGGTGTGCCTCTTTTGGAAATTTTCCACGCTGAGCGATGCGGATTTCGGCGGGCATCGAAGGATTTTTCAGGCTTTCCTAGTCCTTCTGGCGGCGGGGGCCATTTGGCGAAATTACGGCTTTCTGGCCGTTCGCGGCGTTGTAATTTTGCAGCTACTTTGGGCGGCGGCCGTGCTTAATGCGCTTTTAGACCACTACCAATGGTGGGCCTTAGGCATAAAGGTATTCGCCTATGGCATTGTCCTTGAAAGCCTCTATTTGGCCGTTTATCCTTACCGTCTGCGCGATTGGTGGACGCGGAGCAGGGCGTAAAGTGCACCCCGGCGACACGATAAGTTTCGTCCAGCGGGGTGATTTGGAAGATTTTCCTTGCCAGTCAAAATCCTTCTAGGTAACTTCAGCCGTCTGTTGTATGCAAAGGGAAGAGGTGATTTCCGTTATCGCTGCAGAGCTGGGCGTTTTCAGCTGGGAAGCCGATGGAAACGGCAACTATGGAGTTGTGCTCGGCGACGGGTCGCAAATCCGCCTCTTGGCAAACAGCGGCAAGAACCTTCTGCTGGAAGGACAACTTGTGAAGGAAGCCTCCACCGCATTTGCGAAGTTGGACAAATGCATGGATTTGCTGCGGTTGAATTTCGATCGCGCCATCGCCGAGCCGGAGGTTCTCGTCTATGTTCCAGAGTATGATGAGCTTGCCCTGTCAATGAATATTCCGTTCGAATCGGCCACCGAAGATTCCATTGGGGAAGTGGTGGAAAATTTCGTGGCCAACGTGAAACATAACCGGATGGCCCTGAAAGGCCTTATCGATCCCACACCGGGGGCGCTCCCGTCTAATCCACACAGTAGAGGTCTCGCAAAATGAAATTACTTCATCGCTTTCTTTCGTCCACGGCATTGGTAATTGGACTCTTCCTGCTCAGCGATTCGCTCCAAGCCGGCGAGATTCCATGGACGGACGAGCATTACTACCATTTTGCACAGAACCAGGATCTTAACGCTCTTATCCATGATTTCACCGCCATTCAACATGTGGATGTGATCATCGGCGCTCCGTTGTCCGGGATCGTGAATGGAATTTTTGAAAACATCGCCCCAAATGAATTTTGGGAACGGCTCTCAAAGGCGTATAATTTGATTTGGTTCTACGACGGCACCGCGCTTTACGTCTATCCGGGAACGGAAATAAAGACCGAGGTTATCTCCATGACGCCGCAGGAAGCCGCATCTCTCCGGAAAGTCATGGCCGATTTGGACTTTGCCGGATCCAACACCGTCCTCCGCTACGTCCCCGACACGAAAATGATGGTTGCTAGCGGTCCGCCCAGGTTCCTCGAAGTGTTGCGCACGTTCCTCTCCAAGGTCCAAACGAACACCATTCAAAACTTCGCCGATGAAACCGTGGTTCAAATTTTTCCATTAAAATATGCGTTCGCCTATGACGTCACCCTGGATGTCGGTACGGGCAGCGGTGTCTCCATTGAGGGCGTCGCGACCCTTTTAACCCGCATTTTGAGCGGAATGAACACCATTCCCAATGTCATGCAGGAAAGCGTCCTACTGGGAGCCCCGAATAAACCAAATACCGTAGATGGCGTGCTTAAGCAGCAGTCAGCGGTTTCCACGGCGGTAAATCAGGCCCAGCAAATGGCGGCACAGGCAGCACAACAGGAGCAGGAGGCAAAGAAACAATCAACGCAGGTTTCGCAATTGAAGGGGATCACTAAGCTCTCAACAAAGCCTTTGCGAACTACTGATGATAAGAAAACTAAAACCACGGCTGAAGAAGCGGAGTCTCGGAGCCTAACCGGGAAATTTACCTCAATTACCTACGATGCCCGGCAGAACGCAGTGATAATACGGGATCGGAAGGATCTCATGCCATTTTACCAGTCCCTGATTGAGCGTTTCGACGTTCCCACGAAAGCCGTAGAAATCGACGTGGCCATCGTAGATATCAACGTGGGTAGAAGTCACAAAATGGGCATCGATGTGCTGGAATTCCTTAATGGAGAGCGCTCTCTCCTCTGGAGACCGGAAGGCGGCGATTTAACCCTGGACGACAAAAATTTAAACTTCTATTTAAAAGTTCCCAACATGGGATCCGCGGGAATTACCGCCAGGTTGCAAGCCTTGGAGTCATCTAGCGCGGCAAAAACCCTGTCTCGTCCGTCGGTGCTGACGCTGGATAACATTGCGGCGGTCATCTCCAACAATCGGGAAACCTATGTTCCCGTGGCTGGCGCCTATGCCACGGATCTGTTCACCGTTTCCGCGAAGGTCGCCCTTCGCGTCATTCCCCACATTATTGATATTCCCAGGGATGACGGAACGGTGGAGCGCAAAATCAAACTCTTCGTCAGCATTGAGGATGGAACCATGTCCGACACCGGCGGCTCCGCGGGCATGCCCATGGTCACCAGTAGTCAAATTAACACCCAGTCCATCCTCAACGAGGGACAAAGCCTCATCGTTGGCGGGTACTACTACGAGCACCACAGCGATGGCCGACGTGGAATCCCGGTTTTGAAAAATCTTCCCGTTATCGGCCGTCTATTTAGTATGGCCGATCGGGCGACGGAAACCATGGAGCGCTTGTTCATTATATCTCCGCGTGTTGTTGAGCTTTCCCCGGATGAAGGCGATCCCTACGAAAAATTCTTTCAAAGAAGCAATCTCTCCGGGAAACCAACCCTCAACATGGACGAGTTTGCCATACCTGAAAAACCACATCGAAGAGGTCGGAAGAGCTGGAGGGGCTGGAAGAAATCACAGCGCGAACAACACCACATTTCAACCCTGCAATACGAGGCATAGCGTCACGTGGCATTCGGCGCCCAAACCGGAACTTCATTGCTGCTAAAATCTTCCGGGGCAATGAGAAAGACAAATTCACCACGACATTGGGATGTGTCCAATATTTTTTGAAGCTCACCGGCATTCCCGCGGTAGAACGTTTCATGCAATTTGGTGAGTTCTCGACCGATGGCTATGACTCGCTCATGGCCGAACACTTGAACAATTTCGCCGAGAAGCTTTTGGGCCCGGTGGCAGGACTCGTACAAGATAAGTGTGTGCGGGAAGTTTCGGTAATTTTCCAGCGTTCGGACGCGCGCGGCGGATTTATTGGAGAGAAATCCCAAAAATAAAAAAGCATTGGATGGCAGCCCCGATGCGCAAAGTGCCGTCGTAAATGCGCTAGGTCCAGGTATGGGCACAACGAGGAGTCGCCGGATACGGCATTCCCGAACCAGTCGGAAGCCGGGGTCACTCACGGCGGGCGTTCCAGCGTCACAAACCAGTGCCACGCGCGAACCGTTTTGAATTTTATCGGCAATTTCGCTTGCTCGCGCGCGTTCATTGTGCTCGTGGTATGAAACCATCGCACGCACTATGTCGTAGTGTCGTAACAACTTAGCCGTTGTCCGCGTATCTTCACAGGCAATCAAGTCCACGGATTTTAAAATCTTCAGCGCCCGGAGGGTAATATCGCCAAGATTTCCAATGGGCGTGGCAACTACGTAAAGCCCAGGAGCCAACGGATGGGCGGCTTGTTCCATGGCATTACCGCTGGGTTATCGCCGAAAGCGGGTTGCTCCCTTCCCAGCTGGAAGGCCGCGCCCAGGGCAGGGACGCTTCATCGGGGCAACGGTCAGAGCAACATCCGCCGCAAAGGCTTAGAATTGCCGCCGCACACAGCCAAAGTACACGCGAACGCATGGGGCGCATTTAAGAATAAAATTCGCAAGATTCGCCAGCAAATTCGCGCATAACCCCAAGTGCCGGAATCCGAGAATTTTGTAACCGGTCTCCTGGAAAATATCCCAAGGCTCATTCGAAGATTTAATCCACGGCTACGAACGGATGTATGCCTGCTCGGTCAATGATCATCGTAGTGGCCGTAGCAGGAATGGTATACGATAAAATTTTTACCAAGTTCGTACACTAAACGATGTTTGCCAATGATACGCCGCGACCACACTACCCGCGGGCGATATCCCTTAAGCTGCTCAGGTCGCCCAACTCCCGCCCTGGGCGATGTAATCACGGCGGCCATAATTTTTTCGAGCTTTCTAACCAAACACGGATCTTCTTTCACAAGTCTTGCATAGCCATTTTCAAAACGCTTCGACTTAAATATTTCCATGTTTTGATCGCAAATCACTGAGCAGCTCGTCCAAGCTTGAATAAGACTTGCACTTCGATAGATCTTCTGTCTCTTTTAGGCTATCCATAAGATCCTCTTTTGGGCGGCGAAGATCGTCATCCTTTTTAGCCACAATCTTTTTGGCGCAACTGGCCTTATGGATCTTGAGAGACTTTGATGGCCGAACGCGCGCAGCTATACTCGCCATAACGCCATCTATAATTATGAAGTCCGCAGGAATTAGCAAATAAAAATTTTGCCAAATTTCCCTTGCGATTCACAAACCTAGGAATTAGCGCGCAAAAACTCAAGCAGTTTGAAAATTAATTCACCGCGTTCCTCCCTATGGAGGGCTTTGGCGATGGTCGCCGCATCGACATTTTCCAGTGAAAGGGAATTTTGACTCAGATAATCGCAGATTTCTTTTTTAAGCAGCAAAATTTCAGCGGCGGCTTTTTTCCCAGCTTCCACGCCCGGCTGGTCATAGGCATTCACGTCGATCAATTCCGCATAGAAACCAACCGCCCGCTCATATAGGGCGATGAGCATGCCCAGGGAAAATGGCGTAAGTTCCCGCAGGGTAATGGTTATGGACATCCGCCCGCACTCACTTAGAGCTTCCCGGGTGCCAAGCAAAAATCCTTCTAGATAATCGGCCGCCTCCGCCGCATTGACTACGTTTTGTCCGGTTGCCGACTGATTGCGGAGGACTTCGATGAACGTGACAAAAAAATTATCCATGCCGTCCCGCAGCTGTTGCACATAGGCATGTTGATCCGTGGACCCCTTGTTGCCGTAGACGGTGAGGCCCTGGTGCACCACGTTGCCCTTCCGGTCGAGACGCTTGCCCAGCGATTCCATAATAAGCTGCTGCAGATATTTAGCCAAAAGTCCCAGGCCGTCCCGGTATGGAATAATAACCATGTCCTTGGTGCCCTTGCCATTGGCCGCCACGTACCAGCACTGGGCCAGGCGCATGGCTGGGTTATTTTCCCGTGCGCGGGTGAGCTTGTCCATCTCCGCCGCTCCCCGTAAAAAAGATCCGACGTCGATGCCATATAGCGCCGCCGGCAGCAAACCGACCGCGGATGTAACGCTCGTTCGACCGCCAACCCAGTCCCACATGGGGAAGATGGCCAGCCAATTTTCGTCCTGGGCCCGTTGGTGGAGCTTGCTCCCATCGCATGTGATGGCAACGGCGTGGGATGGGAACGAAATTTTGCGTTTGACAAAAAATCCGACCGTCGCCGCCAGTGCGTTGTTTGGCTCGGGTGTTGATCCGGATTTGGAAGTCACGATGACCAAAGTTGTTTCCAAATGCGGCTCCAATGATTTGAAGCAGCGGGCGAAGCCATCTGGATCCGTGTTATCGAGAAACAGGATTTCCAGCGATGGGTTTTCCGGCATAAGAGCATCCGCGACCAGTTGCGGACCGAGGGCGGAACCGCCAATGCCGATGCAGAGTAAATGGGTGAATTTTTTACCTCCGGCGGTGATTTTACCAGTGTGAACGTCTTCGGCGAAGGACATAATCCGCTTCAACGTGGACCCGATGGCATCTTCAATGGCCTTATCCGGTGCCAATTTTGGTGCCCGCAGCCAGTAATGGCCAACCTGACGACCTTCCGTGGCATTGGCAATGGCGCCGCCCTCCAATCGTTCCAAGGCCTCCAACGCCGCCGCCGTTGGCCCGGAAAGTTTCCGCCAAACATCCTCCGTCATGGGAATTTTACTGCTATCCAGGGAAAATCCGATGGCGTCGAACCTCATGCACCTGGAAAGAAAATTTGCCAATGAACCCATGCTTCTATTATTTCTTCATAGGAAATATTTTCCAGGCCAATCATTGCGCGCATACGGATCCAACCGGTTTCCCGCTTACCACGTCCAAGAGGGCGTTTTGCTTCCACATGGGAAAAACAACGATGGGTATCGAGTGGGCACGGCACATGCAGAAGGCCTCCGCGTCCATCACACGTAGTCCCAGCCGCACCGCATTGGAAAAGGAAATGCGTTCAAAGCGCCTTGCATTCGGGTTCATCGCCGGATCCGAGTCATAGATGCCGTCCACTTTGGTCGCCTTCAGCAGGGCATCCGCGTGAATTTCTATGGCCCGCAGCGCGGCAGCTGTGTCCGTGGAAAAAAACGGAATTCCCGTTCCCCCGGCAAAAAAGACCACGCGGCCTTCCTCCAACGCATCCCGCGCCCTTCGACCATCCACCGGGTCAACACCGGCCAGGGTTCCAAACGCATTTTGCAAAAGGCATGGGATTCCCTCCCTCTCAAAAATATCCCGCAAGGCCAGGCCATTGATAACCGTCGCCAACATCCCCATGCGGTCACCGATTTCCCGTGAAATTTGCCCCTGACATCCCCGGTAAATGTTTCCACCGCCAAATACGATCGCCACCCGAACACCTATCCTCAGTAGGGCGCGAATTTGTTCCACAATCGGTAGTAATTCCGCCCGGTCGAAAGCTCCATCGCCGCTGCCCAACAATTCACCGCTTAATTTAAGGAGAATTCTCCTATAAACAGGCGGCAATGCGCTCTCCATGAATCTACTAGTTATTGCCCGACACGCACACGTCAACGGGGAATCATAAAAAATCCGGACAAGTCCGCGGAATTTCAAAAGTGCCATTCCGCTGCAAAAGCCTTATTTTTCAGCATTTAGACGCGTAATCACCTTTTGGGTAATATCCAGGCCTGGCATGTAGTAAAGCACATCGACACCCGCAGCATTAAGAACGACAATGGCGCCGCTTTCTTCGGCGATTTTTCCAATGACCTCCTTAATTTCGTTCACGTGGCGCGTCACGAATTTCTCGCGTTTTTCGGAAAGTTTTCGATCGCTTTCCTGGCGAAACTCATTCACTTCGACTTCTTTTTTGTGCACCTTCTCCGTCAATTCCTCGATCTGCTTGCGTTGTTTTTCCTTCGCCGAATCGCTGAGCGCTGGATTTTCAGCCTTTTCCTGGAGATTCCTTAGCTCCTTGGCCATTTTGATTCCGTCTTCTAGCATGGCGCGGAGCTCGTTTTGGGCTTTTTCCACCGCCTTTTGGAATTTTTCCCTGGATCGCTCCGCCTTGCCGTAGCTGTTGTAGATCTTCGGCATGTCCACCGTGAGGATATTGCAACAGTCGCTGCAGCACTGCTTGTTTTCACAACGACACTGCTCCGCGCCCGAGGCGCCGATGAATAATCCGCTCAGCGTGAGCGCCAAAAGAAACTTTTTCATAACAAATCTCCGCCCCGATTCTGTGGACCTGCGGCCCATCGAGTCAATTGGAAAAGGCCGGCTGGTGTTATATATGCTGCGCGGAGGTGTAGATCCTTCAATGCTCCATCCTCGAGTCCGCATTTTTTTGTTGCGCTCCTTGCGTACGCCTGCCAGAATAATTCTTATGAGTATGGGCGTAGCAGGGCCTAGCTGCAATCCCGCCGCTTTTTGTGATGGGAAAAATACGGGAATTGCAGATAGATTGCGGGCGGGGCTTTTGCGGTTGAACATCGCAGAAGGGTTGCGGGCGAAATGGGAGGCCATCGGTAAGCGTTGGGAAGCCCTAGGAAAGAGTGAAGCCGTTGGATGGTGGGTGCGTATTACGAATGCGCTTTTCGGGATGTCCGAAAAAATAGTTAATGCGGTCGTGGCCCACACGAGCCAACTTGGCGCCCAGCAAATAGTAAATAAATTTGGGGCAATTATAACAAATTTGCAAAGTGGTATCGCCGATAGTCCCAATGTCAAAATATTGGATGCACACCGTGACGAGGCTATTATAGAGATGACAGACGCCATGCTCCCGCCGGGAGCACACCCGGAGGACACGGATGTCGCCCGGGACGCTGCGAAGCAAATCGTATCCGATGCGTCACAATCGGATTACAATCAACGATACCAAGAGATTGTACGCCAAAAACTGGAGAAACTTCAGGCAGATTATCAGAATATAGCCAAAAATCCGACGAGAACGCTTCCCAAAAAAGAGCTTGATTTGCTAGGAAACCCAAATTCATCGCGGGTTGATAGTCACTTGAAACTTGCCAAATGCATGTGGGATCTTTCGCGGATTGTTCGTTATGGAGGCACTTCAGATATGCAATCCAATCGCGTGAACGACCTGAGCCAAGCGCATAACCCGGACGTACTCTGCTATGACCCGAAAACGGACGCGTTTATCAGCCAATGCATGCCCGAAATTGCTGAATTTTGCACCAAATTGAAGCGGGAATTTGATGAGAGCTTTCTTGCGATAACGCAGCAGTACAAAGCCAATCTTCCGAATAGAATTGCCTCTCTGGAAGCACAGGCCAGACAGCAAATTGCCGATGGCACACCACCCCATCAGGCGTCGGCTTCTTTATTTTGGTTTCGGAATGAAATTTCGCAAATGAATACGCTTTTGGGGTATACGGGGAATTCACATGCTATTTCCAATGAAGAAGCCTCTGCGGCATACTCCAGAATATCCGCAAAGGAAGAGTAATCGTCGCCATGTTTTACCATTTCAGCTGCCGCCAGTACCAGACAGAGAGACGGCGAGGGTGTGCCAGAACTAGAAGCAGCCGGCTTTCTTAACTTCGAAGCATCGGCTTGATTTCGAGACCATTCAGCCAATGACCTTCTCCGACAGGGACAACATTCGACCGTTACGAAAAAGGGTAACTTGACTGGTGCTTTGGGAAACTACGATGGCCAGGCTATCGGCGGCTTTGGATATGGCAGCGGCAGATGTGTGGCGGGTTCCCAATCCCCCAGGAAGGACGACTCTGCGACTCGGTGCGTTGATCATCGTCCCAGCGGCCTCGAATACACCGTCGCTACCTACGATGAAGGCGCCGTCAATGGAAGCGAATTCCTTAATCGTTTCGTCGATGAATGGGTTGAGAACGTTCCGCTCCTGGCGCGGGTAGCCCTGAAACGGGTTGAGAATAAGTGACTTGTAGTAGCGCTTGATTTTAGCGTGATTTCCCAGGATGAACATTGCCCCCAGCGGCTTACCCTCCCGTCCCTCTGCGGCGATTTGATGGGCAATGGCAATGACGCGCTCGAAAACTTCCGAGGAAACGTCCTTAGGAATCAGACCGCGGCGCGTGTCAAACAGGGACTTGTACCTAATCGCGACATCCACAAAAACCAGACAATCAAAGTGGCCGCTTTCGCTCCCGCTCCCGATGCAGCATATTTTTTCATCGCAACAGATAAACCCCCTGGTGAGTGCGATGAGAATGGCCCCATGCATTTGGACCAGGCGCGCGCGCGAGTGATTAGATACATTGAGAAAATAATCCATGCCATATTGGGATGGAAGATCCTCTTGAAAGCGCTCGGTGACTAGGATGCGCTTCATTCCCGGAAAATATTTTCCGAAGACAAACCACTCGCCCAACGAGTCGGGAAAAAGAAAAACGGACTGACAACCGGAGCTGCGGGCGAGGCGAAAGGATTCCCGGAGAAAAATCCGCTGCCCCTTGGCCGAGACGTGAACGTCCGGATTTGCTAGCTTCTTTTCGCCAAAAATTTGTTGCCATTTTTTGTAAAAAGCCGGCAGTGATTGCGGATGAATAAGCGACAATATCTTGTGCGGATCGTGGAGTTCACGGGCCAACTGAGCTAAAACCTGCAATTGCCCATCCCATCCCTCGTTGAAGAGAATTAGAAAAACGAGTCGCACATTTTTATATTCGGGATTTTCGCCAAATTTGATGCCATTGGGGCAGCGTCCGATGGCCAAAATACACGGGCGCGGGAGGGGAGTTTTAATATGCGGAATGGCAATGCCGTTTCCCAGACACGTGGAAGCCCTATTTTCCCGGACGATCAATTCCCGCAGAACGGCTTCGCGATCAATTTTCGCCGTCGGGGAAAGGCGTCTCAAAAGTTCACTGAGGGCACCTTCCAAAGTTTGGCTGCGGAGGTTTATCAAACGCCTGCGCGCAAAATAGGCGGAGAGGTGCATGCCCATGCATGTTGCCCGAAATCATGCAGGATACAAGCAATTTTTCCAGACAATGAATTTAAATGATATGATATTTTACCGTTATGCCCACGGCGACGATGGATACGATAGTCATCAATTTGATCAAAATATTCAAACTCGGTCCGGAAGTATCCTTAAAAGGATCGCCGACCGTATCTCCAATGATCGCCGCGTGGTGGGCGCTGGATCCCTTGCCTCCGTGCTGACCCTCTTCGATGAATTTTTTTGCATTGTCCCAGCAACCGCCGGAATTGGCCATGAAAATTGCCAGGATAAATCCCGTGGAGAGCGATCCGGCGAGGAGGCCCATCACCCCGGGAACCCCAAGGAACAGCCCTACCAAAATGGGAGCGCACAGGGCGACGAGGGCGGGAAAAATCATTTCCCACTGGGCTGCGGAAGTGGAAATACGCACGCACTCGCCATAATCCGGTTCCGCGGATCCATCGAGGATGCCCTTAATCTCGCGGAATTGCCGGCGCACCTCATTCACCATCTTCGTCGCCGCTCGGCCGACCGCATTCATGGTTAACCCGCAAAATACGAAGGAAAGCATGGAACCGAGAAAAAGCCCCAAAATAAGCTTTGGATTCAGAATATGGACCTCGAAGTAGGTCATAAAATCTTGCAGCGTGGCTGAGGAGAGTTCAACCGCCCGCGTACCTAAATCAATGGCGGTAAGGCCGCTGCGCATCAAACACATGCGAACGCCTTCCACGTAGGACGCCAGGAGGGCAAGAGCAGTGAGGGCTGCGGAGCCGATGGCAAAACCTTTTCCGGTGGCCGCCGTCGTGTTTCCTAGGGAATCAAGGGTATCCGTCCGCTCCCGCACGCCGCCGCCGAGACCGCTCATCTCCGCATTTCCGCCCGCATTGTCAGCGATGGGCCCATAGGCATCCGTTGCGAGCGTTATGGCAAGGGTTGAGAGCATGCCGACCGCAGAAATCCCAATGCCATAGAGTCCCGCATTTACCTGGCTAAAATCGAATCCGCTGGCCAGGGCGTAGGCGCAAATGGTTCCGATGACCACGGACAAAACGGGAACGGCGGCGGAAACCATGCCAAGACCCATGCCAGCGATGATAACCGTTGCGGCGCCGGTGGCACATTGGCGGGCCACGTTCTGCGTCGGGCGGTAGGCCTGTGATGTGTAATATTCCGAGGACTTTCCGATGACGCTGCCCGTGATTAGACCGACGACGACGGCGCCCCAGAGGCCGAGGTAATTTGGAAAATTCAGCCAGCGGCAAAGACAAAAAATGGCGGCGACGACGAAGATATTGCACCAGTTAATACCCCTGCCAAGGGCGCGTAGCAGAACGCCCATGTTCGCATTTTCCTCCGTGCGCACGGTATAAATTCCAAAAATTGAAAAAAGTGTTCCGCAGGCTCCGATGAGGACCGGCAAAAGCACCGCCCGGGCTTGCAACGCGGTCCCCATACCATTGAAGGCGACGGCACCGAGGGCGGCCGCGGCAAGAATGGAGCTATAAAAGGACTCGTAGAGATCGGCGCCCATGCCTGCCACGTCACCCACGTTATCTCCCACGTTGTCCGCAATGGTCGCCGGATTGCGTGGATCGTCCTCGGGAATGCCCTTCTCCACCTTGCCCACCAGGTCGGCGCCGACGTCCGCGGCCTTTGTGAAAATCCCGCCCCCCACGCGCGCAAATAGGGCTTGCAGGGACACGCCCATGCCGAACGTGACCATGATTCCGGTGATTGCGGTCATTTTGAGTTCCTCCGGCACATGGAGAAAACGGTTAAGTATATAAAACCAAAAGGAGTAGTCCAACAGTGCCAGGCCAACCACCGTCAAACCCATGACCGCCCCGCTGCGGAAGGCCACCCTCAAGCCTCGGTTTAGGGATTTGGCCGCCGCCTGTGCCGTCCGCGAAGAAGCCTGCGTGGCCGTTTGCATGCCAAAGAAACCGGCGAGGCCTGAAAAAAAACCGCCGGTCAAAAAAGCGAAGGGCAGCCAGCGATTTTGCAGATCAAGCCCAAAGGACAAAAGCGCCAACAATGCGGCTGCCAATAAAAATACAACTCCGACGACGCGGTACTGCTGTAGAAGATAGGCAATGGCGCCCTTGCGCACGTGCCTGGCAATGGTTTGCATCCGGTCACTGCCAGCATCCTCGGCCATCATCCCCCGGTAAAAGGTCCAAGCAAACCATAAGGCAATGCACGCCACGAAGGGTGCGGCCCAAAAAATCGCTAACATAAATACTCCCCTTTTCCATAGCACGCATCCAGCATCCCGCCGAACATCCCAAAACTCAAATGTGGTTTAGATAATATTCCCGGGAGTTGTCAAGCCAACGGTTCAGGGGTCGATCACGTGAAAAAATATATGATCTTCGGGGCTAAAAGGGAATTCGCCGAGAAGCGGCAAGACGCATAAATTAATTAGTGATCAGGACATATCTGGAAAACAACTTGCATGTCTAATCCCACAAACTCAAAGAGCGGACCTTTCAGGAACCTCGCCGGACCAAGCGGATCAATGGACTTCTTGCGAGGGTCTATTTTTGGCCATTTTTCGCCGCAATCCATGCATGGGAAATTATCCGTGTGCGACAGATTTCCGAGAAGGGCGGTCAAGGCAGTTGTGCAGAATTAACAAGCCCTGCGTGTCACTCATGCGGCAAAAGGATGCTTGACTTTCCAGTGGTAAATGTTACGCAAAGCCCCCTGTTCGGGGTTGCATCTATTTTTCCGATTGTCGAAATTTAGTAAAACACTGACGTGTTGTCGACAGGTGTCACGTAGCATTTTCAATTGGAGCACCGTCAGAAGTGCTGGCGTATGAAAGGATTAAATTGTGAGTAGTATCGCGCTTGGGGCTGGAATCGGAATTGCCAAAGGAGCTGCTCTTGGTGCGTTTGCTGGACCGGCTGGCGCACTGATTGGCGGCGGCCTCGGTGGAATAATTGGGGCATTGGCTTTCCTGTAATGGAAATGGAGTGAGTATGAATGAAGTTCATAGACAACCCGATACTCGTACGTATGTGATTTCTGATCCGGAAAGCGACCGGCAGGTTACGTGCGATGTCCCAACTGAGGTTGTATTAGCAGCGAATCTTTCGGGGTGGGCTACACCCCCGGATGAGGATGCCAGTGATGAAGCGGGTGCAAAGATTCGGCTTGTGCTTACGATGTTGCTGTATCCGGAGCGCAGCGATTTTATCAGGAGTATGTTCTGGTCGTTGATCGATCGAGGTGAAAGCATGATTTCTGCGAGCAGGATTGTCGTCGCCGAAATGCGAAGGCAGCGACCGCAAATAATCGCCGCGCGCGAAGCTCCGCAGCAGCAAGAGCTTGACGATCTCAGGGCTGAAAATGCGCGCATTGGGGCTGCGACCGCGCGTACGCGGGCTGAAACTGCGCGCATTCAGGAGAGAAACGTGCAAATGGATAACTTGAGGAATTCCGCCATATATGGCGGCGCAGCCATCTGTTTTGGCGCCATTGGCGGCCTTGTCGCTGGGGTAGTGGGCGCGATTGGAGGTGGCATCGCTGGTTTTTTGTCGCCTGTTTTGTATGGGCGTGTATTCGGAGGCGATAGGCAGCCCGCCGATCATGACGGCAGTACAGATACGTAGTCGAAAGACTTCGAATTCATCATCCCGGACGGCTTGTAGGCACCCCCATTTGTCGCGGGATCAAACACATAGCATGCAGCGAGGGTCGCGATGTTTTCTTTAGAGTCGTGTATTTCTTTTCGAATTCGGTGCGCCGTCTTGGCGCTTCCACGTAAAACATATCCCATAAATCCACCTTTACTAAATCGCTTATTTTCAGGAGAAAAAGGAACGAAACACATTTCATCACGCTACTATCTTGTGCAAAAATATTACCAGATGCATATTCGACAAACCTATGGTTACCATCCGTCTGTATCGATAGCGAAAACCGCATTTATTAAACCGTTCGGATGTTTTCCGCAAACCGCGTTATGGATTTTGTCGTATATGCCGACGTAAATACCATTGCCTCGTCGACAGTCCGCTAAAGCTCTTTTAATCTCGACGCTATCACGAATGCAGTCTGCTGTAAAGCGGTCTCCTGGATTTGCCTCCGCCAAAGTAAGCAGGTGACCAAGGAATGCTTTGAAGGCCGTGATTTCGTTTTGTTCCAATTCATCATCATCATCACGGCCACGTATCACAGCGGACTTGATCACATTCTCCAAGCCCGCTACTAAACTTATAATCCATATTCCCGATTGAGTTTTCGGTTGAAGCGGGACCGCGGGCTGCTGCGCAACTCCTTGCTTTATCTGTTTAATTTTTTGCAAATTCTCTTCAACTTTTTGTCGGCCGACCACATTGCTCTGGCAACCGATGTCTTCTAATAGCTTTTCCAATGCGGCAATTTCATTTTCGCCACCAATACCACCGCGAAGCTGT
>JAIRLM010000015.1 GCA_031259325.1 Puniceicoccales bacterium | reverse complement strand
TCGGCGCCCCCAATTCCATCAGCGCATTTGTTAACTTCTTCCTATGGAGTTGGATTTTGCAGGTCGTCGCCACCTATGTTTCCACCGACAACTTCGCCGCCTTCGGAGTTAGCCACACGGTGTACACGGCGCTCTTTTTCCTCGTCGAAGGCATCGGTCAAGCGGTGGACACCATCGACTCCAACGCATACGGCGCCAAAAATTGGCCCATGATTGAGGCAAACATGCGCTCCTGGCTAAAACTGTCCTGCGCAATCATGGCCATTACATTCATCGTTATGATCGTTTACCCAAAGCCATTTCTGGCGCTCATAATCCGCCGGGACATGTCTCCTGGCTTTTACCACACTCTGAAGAATATGTTGCTGCTGAGCTGGTTAGCCATAGGTGCGGAAGCGTTTAGTTTCAGCCTGCGAAACATGCTAACCGCCTTTGAGGATACAATTTTCTCCATGATCGTTAGCATCATGTGCTACTCCTGCGTGGTTGTCATTCCCAGCTACATAACCCTACGAATAACTCACAACGCCACATCGTTTTTAGCCATTGAGGCGGTGAGTCATGCGATAATTCTAACGGTCTTTTTCCTGCGCTATCGATACCATTGGATCCCACGATTCCGCGCGGGCACGGTTTGAGACGCAGTCAATTTCCGTAAACAAACGCCGGCCGCTGAAGTAATTGTGAAGCTAAAACCCGAGCGTGGGCTAGCGCCATGTACAGCTCTACCTTTTCGTGATGATTACCATGGAACAAACTACTCCCAAAAGCCCAAAAACGGTTGTGAGCATATTGGTTAGAACCCAATTTTTAAATCCATTAACTTTTTCCTCCAGTCCATCGACTTTATTTCGAATGTAATTTACATCACCTTTCAACTCGGCCACATCGCTCTTCAAGACAGCCACATCGCTCTTTAAAATAGCCACATCGCTCTTTAAAATAGCCACATCCGTTTTCATGACAGCCACATCGGTTTTTAAAACGGCTACATCGTTTTTCAAGACAGCTACATCGCTTTTTAAAACGGTAACTTCCTTGTCGATATTATCGATTCTACCATAGATGTTTCTGATGTCTTCTTTCGTTGCAAAGGTTGTAAGAAGAAAAATATCAAAACTCACATTTCCAAAGGCAGCAGCTTGTTTTAAGCCGGCTTCGAGCGCTCCATCCTTTCCTTCAGGCTCGTTTTTTTGTAGCATAATTGTCAAGCCTCCGCCAAAATTCGTCACCCGTCAAGATAAAGTACGCCAGAGCCTCAGATGATTTTTCTTTACAAAGCGAAATTCCCACAATAGTCTACTTTGGGTCGTTTTCTTTCGCATGAATTGCAGGATTCAAGACTGCAATTTTGATTTCTGTAAAAACTTTTATGGCAAAAATGGAAAATTATGCCAGATACCAACAAGTTGACTGATGATGCTTTGAGAAAAAATTGTAATCGACATTGCTTTTTTCACTCGGAATCGTAGTTTTCAATGCAACAATTCGCGTTTCACACGATCAAAAATGAGATACTCCCATGCGCGGGACACACCAAAAATTTGGTCTTCGCGGGAAGTCCAATAAAAATTGGCGCGTGAAAACAACAAAATTAGGCCACGGAACGCATCCATTTTACTTGCAAAGGGCCAAAGTCCGTGAACTCACTCGACGCTGTACTTTTTGGCCGGTTGGCAATATGATGGAGGCATATCTATGAATGATAGAAATGAGAGGAAAATTGCGGACTGTAAGCCATTTACCTTCGATGATGTGCGGCAAGTGCTGGAGGATCGGGCGAAACGTGCGGATCTCCCCGCCGACGGAACCCCGCCAACGGAGAGGACACGGCGCCATACGCCCACCACCACGCTTAAGCCGGTGGCGACTCAGAACCAGACGGCAACAAGGGAGAAAAAATCGGCATCCGTTTTGGACATCCTCGGGTTTAATCCGTGCGAACACCAATCCGCGCCCACTGCCCACAATCACGAGAACATTCCGCAAAAATGGAAAAAATATTACGACCAATTGGTTGACATGCGGGATCAGTTGGAACAACGCGTATCTTGCCTCGCGAAGGCCACTTTGGAGCAAGGAGCCATCGGCGAGGGTGGCGGCGGTTTGAATATGCTTGGCCAGCACACGGCGGATGGCGCTGCCCAACAGGTTGATCTAGAACTGGCCCTGACTTTTGTCGCCACGGAGCAAGATTTATTGAATGAAGTTAACGATGCACTGGCACGCATTGCCGATGGAACCTACGGCATATGCCAGCAAACGGGGCAGGCCATTGAGGCCAAACGACTTGCGGTATTACCCTTTGCGCGATTTTCGCTGAAGGGACAGGAAGAGTATGAACGCGCCAAGCAGATGCAGAGTAAAAAACAGCGCCAAGTGACGATTTTTGTGGATAGCGACGAAAAAGATGACCTGCTCCCCGAGGAAGAGGTCGATGAAAAGTAGGCCATCTCAGGCCACGGTAATTTCCGAATTTAAGTAAACATCTTGGACGGCGTGAAGCAGTTCCACACCTTCTTTCATTGGCCGCTGGAATGCCTTGCGACCAAGAATTAGTCCCGATCCGCCGGCTCGTTTGTTAATAATGGCCGTGCGTATGGCTTCTTGGATGTCGTTGCTCCCGCTGGCTCCACCGGAATTGATGAGGCTGCAGCGGCCCATGTAGCAGTTGGCCACCTGGTAGCGGGTGAGATCGATGGGATGCTTTGAGCTTAACTCCGTGTACATGCGGTCGTCATATTTCGCAAATTTAATGGCCTTAAACCCGCCGTCGTTTTCCGGCATTTTCTGTTTGATGATATCCGCTTGGATGGTGCAGCCCAGGTGATTGGCCTGGCCCGTGAGATCGGCGGCCACGTGATAATCCTTTCCGCCATGGTTATAACCCGGATTACGCAGGTAGCACCAAAGAATGGTTGCCATGCCCAGCTCGTGGGCCATTTGAAAGGCTTCGCTGGTTTCCTGCAATTGCCGCATGGATTCCGGCGCGCCGAAATAAATTGTCGCACCAATTGCTGCGGCGCCCATGTCATAAGCCTGCTGCACCTGGCCAAAATAGATTTGGTCGTGCTTATTGGGATAGGTAAGCAGCTCGTTGTGGTTGAGTTTCACAACGAATGGGATTCTGTAGCAATACTTGCGTGCCACCGTGCCCAGTACACCCAAGGTTGAAGCAACGGCGTTGCACCCGCCCTCAATGGCAAGCTTGACAATGTTCTCAGGGTCAAAGTAAAGCGGATTGGCGGCAAAACTGGCCCCGGCCGTGTGCTCGATGCCCTGGTCCACGGGAAGAATGGAAAGATATCCGGATCCACCCAGCCGTCCGCCATCGAAAAGCCGCGCCAGGTTATTGAGCACCGCCGGCGTGCGGTCCGAGCTCTGCCAAACGCGCCCAATGAAGTCCCTCCCCGGCAGGTGGAGCAAATCCTTCGAAATGGTCTCACACCGATGGGTGAGGAGCTTCTCCTTGTCCGACGCAATAAACTCTTCAACGTGCTTATTTTTCACCGAGACCAATTACAAACTGAAAAAAACAAGGTTGCAACGATTTTTCAAAAACCGCCGAAAGGCCACTACGAAAAACCGCTCATGGCGCAGTTGAAATAGTCACATGAAAAAATCAAAGAGACAAAGTGGCGGATAATTTTACACTGTGTAAAAACTTTTCAAACCGTGAAATAATGCTCACTTTTGCGGGTTAACGACTTCGACTGGCGTCCGGGGGTTTTAAGTTTTGCGCCCCAGGAAGGAATTATTTATGGCAAATAAAGTCGGTGGTTTCAAAGGATATTGTTGGTATTGTGAGTGTTGTCCGGACGATTGTCGTAGGGACAATTGCTGTCAAAGGGTTACGCCAGCCGATTGGCTGGAGCTAGGTACGGCACTGATTGGTGGTGTTGGGCCGATTGCGGCGGGAATTTGGAATGCTTACCAGAGCAACAAGCAGGGGTTGGACTACGGAGCGTTTGTGTTGGATGTATGTGGTGGAGTGTGTACGGTTGCTGGCGGTGTCATCAAGTTTCTTGCGAAAGCGTGCAAGTGTAAGCGTGGTGGCGAATGCGGCGGACATTGGGTTTCGTCCGGTTCGTCGATTGTTTCGTTCATTGGCGGGGCATTGGATGCCTGTAAATATGGCACTCAAGACGGCGTCACAGCGGACCTTGTGCAAGCTTTAACGGCGATGGGAACCTCTGGTGTAACAGCGTGTGTGGAGATGGGGTTAGCATGTAAAACTAAATGCGATGCCGTAGAATATCGTGCCAAGTTGGAAAAAATAATGAACGATAATCAGGGTAAAGAGACAGAGATTACAAGATGTGTAAATGCGAAGGAAGCCGAGGGCAAGTCCTATGATGAAATTTTGACCGCTGTATGTAGTATTGATGGCGTCATTAACACAGCTTTATTACCATAGTATGAAGCAGCGAATGTAAAATGCCGCCATGAGAAAGTCGGCATTTTGCTGTGCTTGGTCGCAAAATTTCTCCGCCTGTGGGTGGAGAAAAGAGTTTTTGGCGCGGTGGCGTTTTTTGTGGGCCTTTGGTCCGACGGGTGTTGTGTTTTTCGAGCTGTAAAAATCTTGTGAAAAATTTTTCAAAAAATCTTGAGTGCACGTTTTTGGCGATTGGAAACTGGGGCTTGCAAATTTTTGCCAAGTGGGCTTTAGGGATCCATATGGACACGGATTTCGGCCATATGTGACAGCGCCTTGGCGGTCAATTTGGGTCATTGAAAAATGAGAGGAGATTTTGCGGTTTGCGTATGAAAAGGGGAATTTTTGTCACCTTCGAAGGTTCCGAGGGCGCGGGAAAGTCCACGCAGGTATCCCTGCTGACGGAACGCCTGCGCAAATTGGGACTTCCTGTGCTCACCCTCCGCGAACCGGGCGGAACGGAGTTGGGCGAGGAAATCCGTCTGCTCATCCGCCGCGTCGATTTTGCCATCGCCCCCTGCGCAGAAGCAGAACTGTTGCTTTTCCTTGCCAGCCGCGCGCAATTGGTACGGGAAAAAATTCTCCCCGCCATCCACGATGGAATGTTGGTGATTTGCGACCGCTACTGCGACTCCACCATCGCCTACCAGGGCGCGGCCCGGTCACTTTCGCTGGAAAAAATTGGCCCCATTAACGCCTTTGCCGTCGGAAAATGTATCCCCAACATCACCTTCCTGCTGGATTTGGACCCGGCGGAGGGTCTGCGCCGCATCCACCTGCGCCATGGAAAAGAATCCGACGATCGCATGGAGCGGGAATCGGTGGCGTTCTTTGAAAAGGTTCGCGCTGGATATCTCAATCTTGCCAAACGGGAACCAGACCGATTCGCCGTTCTTGACGCGCACAAATCCATTGAAACGGTTCACGGGGAAATATACGATTTGCTTTGCCAGCGCCTCGGCGATCTAATGGAAAGTAATTGACGGGACGCGTGGGCTTTTTATAAAGGACAACAGGGCTATGAATAATCATCATTCTTCAAATCCGGCGTTTAGGGAGGGTGCTTTCCGCACGGTTATTGGGAGTTCATCCGGTGGGGCGATGACCTCCGCCGGCACCTACAACAAGACCGGATTTCTACTGGCGCTTGCCATTGGCGCCGCCGCATTTTCATGGATTTGTCCCTTTGCCAGCGTGCAATCCCTCGGGACCAAGATGGCCATTTTCATGGTTGTCGCCGTGATCTTGGCATTCACGACCATATTTAAAAAGGAATGGTCGCCCTATACGGCACCCGCCTACGCCGTCGCGGAGGGGCTGGTCCTGGGAAGTTTGTCCCGCCTGTTTAATATGATGTACCCGGGCATCGTCATGCAGGCGGTGGCGCTGACCTTTGGAATTTTCGCCGGCATGCTCTGCCTCTACCGTTTCCGAATCGTCCAAATGACCGACAAATTGCGGGTTGGCATCTGCGCGGCGACCCTTGGCGTCACGGCCGTTTACCTAATAAGCATGCTGGTCCATTGGATTACCGGCACCGGATTGGGCTTTGTTGCACAGGCAACGCCCTTTGGAATCGTCTTCAGCATCGCCATCGTTATCATCGCCACTCTGAATCTATTGCTGGATTTTGACTTTATCGACCAGGTTTCCCACTATGGCGCGCCGAAGTACATGGAGTGGTACGCCGCGTTCGGCCTGGTGATGACCCTCGTTTGGCTCTACGTGGAAATCCTCCATTTGCTTGCTAAACTGCGACGGGACTAATTCATTGGCCCGATGGTCGCTTACGATCCGGCGGCGATACGCGAGCAATTTCCTTTTTTCATAAAACACCCTGGATGCGTCTATTTGGACAACGCAGCCACAACCCAACGTCTGGGCAGCGCGGTCGATCGGATGGTTGGATTTTACTACGATGAAAATTCCAATGTACACCGGGGCGTTTATGATTTGAGCGAACGGGCCACTTTGGCCTACGAAGCCGCGCGTGGGACCGTCGCCGACTACCTTCATGCACGATGTGCGGAGGAAATCATCTTTACCGGTGGCACCACGGATGCGCTTAACACCGTCGCCGCCGGGTTGGACGGGGAAATTTGTACCGGCGATGAAATTCTAGTCACCGCCATGGAACACCATTCCAACATTTTGCCATGGAAGGCGTTGGCGGACCGCCGGGGGGCAAAATTGAACATCGCCGGACTCACGCCCACCGGCGAATTGGACATGGAAGATTTTCTTAAAAAGTTTTCCACTCGGACGAAAATAGTCGCCGTTGCCCATGTTTCCAACGTGCTTGGAACCATTAATCCCATAAAATATATCACCAAACTCGCCAGAACCGTTGGCGCGCTAACGGTCATCGATGGTGCCCAATGGCTGCCTTCGGGACCCATTAATGTGCAAGATCTGGATTGCGATTTTTATGCCTTTTCCGCCCACAAAATTTTCGGCCCAATGGGCGTGGGCGTTCTCTACGGGCGACGGGAAATTTTGGAAAAATTGGCTCCCTTTCGCCTGGGTGGAGGGATGGTACAAAAAGTTACCGCTGAAGAGGTAATTTACCGCGGCTTGCCCGATCGCCTTGAAGGCGGCACCCCAAATGTGGCTAGCGCAGTTGCCATCCCGGCCGTTATCGAATTTCTCAAATCCGTTAATTGGGCCCAATACCGTTCCCATGAGCGCAAAATTCGTTCCATCATTGAACGAGGTATGGAAAAAATTCCCGGCCTGCAACTGCTTGGAACGGCTCCGGAAAAAGTGGGAATTTACGCCTTTTCCCATCGGACGGTTCACGCCCATGACCTCGCCTCCATGCTCGCCTGTCAAAATATATGCGTCCGCGCGGGAAATCATTGTGCACAATTGCTTCTACCACACTTTCAAACCTCCCAATCCCTGCGGGCTTCCTTCACACTTTACAACACCGTCGATGAAGCCGCGGCCCTGATGAAAGCGCTCGCCAAATGCGTCTGCCAAATGAGTTAAGTAACGCATGAAACGCCGAACCCGGCCGATTTTTGCTTGCGCGATTTTAGCACGCAAATGATTCTTCGCCGTGCATCCGCTGCCTTTTATCTATGTCTCCATTTCGCGGCAACGGCTCATTTTTCATTCAGCAAATGGCAGCAAAGAATACGTCGTTTCGACGGGCTCCCGGCCTCCGTGCAACATAAAGGACTCCTTTGGCACACCGCTCGGCTGGCACATGGTGTGTGAAAAATACGGCGACGGCGCGACGGCGGGGACCGTTTTCATCGGTCGCATTTCCCAGGAAAAGCACTACACACAAATGGAGGATTGGCGGCAGCGAAATTACGTTGTCACGCGCATTCTCCGCCTGCGCGGCCTGGAAGATGGCTTTAACAGCGGCGCCACCGACGACGGCCTCTGCTGCGACACCTACTTGCGGTACGTTTATATCCACGGCACCTGCCACGAAAATGCCCTTGGAACGCCAAACGGCCACGGGTGCATTATCCTGGGCAGTAGCGACATAATCGAACTTTACGACCAAACCGCGCCGGGAACCAGGGTGCTCATCTGCGAATGAGCCGTCACGCGGACTTCCAACCAACAGCACCGAACTCGGAATGGATTTTGGCAAATCCTCATTCCTGCTTAAAAAATATGTCAAATAGCAAAAAGCTTTTGAGCCACCATTCGCCCACGTGAGTGTGGACGTGTTATGTCGTTGGCACTTTTAGGAGAACGTGGTATCGTTGCCACGCTAGAGCAACGTGGGGCGGATTGTAAAATGCTCTTTGCCGCGGTGCAGAGGCTCGATTCAGTTACACAGGAAGAGTTGGTAAGAACTTGTGCCACAGTGGCCGTGAGAGAGTGGGGAAAGGGAACGCAATTGCGGAATGCTTTAGTGCAGTTAGCCATAGATGGGGAGTTTGCGCAGTATTCCTGGTTGGTCGGCGTTTTTTTGAGGCATACGAATACCGCAATGGAGGTTTATAATTCCGAGAACGTGGCCTTACAAGTCGCAAACGACCACAGGCTGGCTGGAGAGGCCTATGATAGGGCTGGATTGAATGTGCGAGTCGGTGGTGGCGTTTTTGCTGGCAGCCTCAGCGGTGGTGCGCTCGGAAGTGTCGTTGGCATTGCGGGTGGGCCAGTTGGTATCGCTTTTGGAATTGGGCTCGGCGCCCTTTTTGGAGGTGGTGCTGGTGGCCTGGTGGCAAATGCAACGGCAACAAAAAAATAAGCGGCAATACCGTGGCGATGGCATCCAGTTGAGCTCATAGTGTGAGATATCGATCATGCAGGCTCAGATTGGACTTCTTGCTAAAGTCTATTTTTGACCATTTTCATCAACATGAATTGTGGAATCTGGTGCTGCAATTTTGGCTTTTATAAGAACTTTATCGTATTACTTGCGGCCGCGTTGCATGGCTCAATCCGCGCCACCAGAAGTACGTCCAGATGCAAAATATTACCCCGTACGCAAAGCAGCCAAGTCCTATGCCAAACAAGCCCAGGGCCGTTCTCGGAAGGATGTTCCATTCGTGAAGAAAGGCATTGTCTATTGCGCCGAACGTCCCAACGCCCATGAATGCCATTCCAAGTGCATGCAGAGCGGTTGGTACATGGGGGGCTATGTTTTTCATGAACCCTCTGAGGGTAGAATCCGGATTTTTAGAATATTTGCCGCTCCCAACCAGTTCATCAAGAAAGTTTCTCACACAGCCCCACTGCCTACCAGTTTATGGCGCAACGTCAACAAACTTCCCCAAAATGCGTGAATTGCAAACTTTCAACAAACGCCTTAAATAAAACCGCGTCCGTGAAAATTTCCATCGAAGTGGTGGGAGATTCTTACGTACTTGAAAAAATTTTGAAAACTGTGTGAATTAATACGACTACGTCGCCGTATCCAGTAAAAAATGGTTGCAGCGGTAGGTATTCTCTGATTATTTATTATGGAGTTGGCGGGTTAGGCCGAGTCCAAAGGCCGAGCCACATATTTTTACGACCGGTGGAGGTTTTATGAAATCAGACAAAGCGAATATGGCGGAATTTTCACGATTGCGGAGGATTTTTTTCCCAATCTACATGTACGAATTAAAGAAGGTGCTGCCCATGGCATTCATTTTCTTTTTCATCCTTACTATTTACACACTTACGCGGAATGTTAAGGACAGCCTGGTGGTTACGGCCCCAAATTCCGGGGCGGAGGTGCTTTCGTTTTTAAAACTTTTCTGCGTCACGCCGGCGGCTTTTATTTTTCTCATCTTCTACGCCAAGGCAAGTAATTTGCTCTGCTCGGAAAAGCTTTTCTACGTGACGTTGACTCCGTTCGTGGTTTTTTTCGGCCTTTTCGGTTTTGTCATCTATCCCCATCTGGACTTTTTTCAACCGCTTCCGGAAACCGTTGCCGCGTGGCAGGCAGCATTCCCTCGATATAAATGGATCATCGCCGTCTGCGGCAATTGGACCTATTCATTATTCTACGTCCTCTCGGAAATTTGGGGAAGCGCCATTATCTCGCTCTCCTTTTGGCAGTTTGCCAATCAAATTACAAAAATCAGCGAGGCCAAGCGGCACTATGCTTTCTTCGGTTTCATGGCCCAAACGGCGCTCATCGCGTCCGGAGCGTTGGGTAAGCATTTTTCCCAGGTAACGGTGACAAATTCTGGCGGCGATGCTTGGGGCGAGTCGCTACGCTGGCTCATGGGAATGGTATTTATCTTTGGCCTGCTGATCATGGTTGTATACCGGTGGATGTACCAGCATGTGCTCACCGATCCGCGTTTTTATGACCGGGCGGAGCTCCCCAACAGCACGGGAAAGAAAAAGCCAAAAGTCTCACTGGCGCAGAGCTTTAAAGTGATTTTCACTTCCCCATACTTGGGCCTTATCGCGCTCCTGGTAATTTGCTACGGAACCAGCGTCAATTTCGTTGAGGCCGTTTGGAAGAGCCAGGTGAAGATACTGCACCCGAATCCAAACGATTTTAATGCGTTCATGGGGCAATATACTATCATACTGGGGTTTGCTTCGATGGCTATGATGCTGGTGGGAAGTAACATTTTGCGGCTATTCAGCTGGTTCACGGCGGCGGTCATTACACCGGTGCTCCTGCTCGCACTGGGTGGTATTTTCTTTGTTTTCGTCGTATTCCGCACGGGATTGGCACCGTTGATTGAAAGCATTGGCACGACACCCGTTGTCCTAGCCGTTGTTCTCGGCGCCGTTGTTGCCGGTGCGACCAAGGCCACGAAATACGCACTCTTTGATCTCACCAAGGAAATGGCCTACATTCCGCTTGATGAGGAAATGAAAGTCAAAGGTAAGGCCACGGTCGATGTGCTGGGGGGACGCCTCGGCAAGGCAAGTGGAGCGGGATTTCAGGCGATGTTGTTTGTGCTCATTCCCGGCGCAACATTCCTTCAAATCTCGCCCATCGTAGCCGCCACCTTCGTGGTGGTTTGTGCCGTATGGGTTTTGTCCGTGAAAGGCCTGAGCAAGCGTATTGCAACCATTGCGAAGGAAAAGCCGGAGGGCGCAACGGCCTAATAAAAAAATGGCTAACACCCGTTTATTCGCGCTATGAAGTTAGAAACGGGTCATTTTGCCACAGGAAAGCACTTGACATGGGGGCGATAATTTTTGGTCGCTCGAGAACATTTATCGATTTTCACATGCAAAATTTTGCGGCACAAAGTTGGGATATCGCCCAGCTTTTACTGGGTAACTATTTGGAACGCATTGGAGAAAACGGGGCTGTCGCACCCGTTGGAGGAGAATCAACGCGGACCGACGAATCGGGACACATCGCCCACGCGCTGGCGGTTTACCATTCCATGTCCGAACGGCCGTCCGCACGCGTCATTGATTTGGTTGCTGGGTGCATTGCATCCCAGTTCCATTTTAACGGACAGGATGCGGGTGGGTGCGCCCACGCAGCCCTGGCACTTTTGACCATGGGGCTTAATCTTTCTCGCAACGACGCCTGGTCTCGGTTCCAGGAGGAAACACAAAAAATTATCGTATCCTGGCTCAAGAAACCCCTCCAGGTACCGCCGCACCAAGAGGCTTTCCGCATCGTGCATGCCATTGTCGGACACAGTTTGGGGTTCCACGCCGATGATAACTCCGATAGGTTGATAGAACAGTGGCTCAACCGCGCGAGAACAGGATCAACGGGTGGTTTTGTGGATAGTAGTTTGTGCGGAATCGGTGGGCGATATGATGGTACCGCATTAGAACAGTATGCACTTGTAAGGGAAGCGCTCCAGCGGAACGCGAGTATCCACACGCGCACGCGTCGTCTTCCGTCGATTCGAACATACATGCAGCGTTATTTGAGGCTTATTCCCGACCTGGTGCGGGATGATGGGGCCAACTGGGCATTCGGGTCCCTGCAAGGGTGCACGGGAACGATTTATACCATCAGTTTCATCGTCCGAGCATTTGACGATGGCTGGATCGATGACGACAAACGGGATCTTTACGCGGGTGTTTTGCGAAAGTTGGTGCAGCACCTATTTATGCATTACCTGGACCAGGGGAGCGCTTCCTTGTGCATCCGCGATGGAGAGCGGGATGCGAAGGCGGAGGAGATGACAGCGGTGATAAATTTTGACGCCATTCGCCAATTCCTCTTTTGGTCCCAGTTGGCCAAGGGGAGCAAGATTTCCTTGGATGCCGTTGCGACGGGAGCGCTTAGCACATCCGCGAAATATATTCCGTTCGATCACGGGGCAAAAACTGAACACGGACTGTTCATCTACCGTGACGCACTATTGGGACTTTCCCTTCAGCTGCCTCTCATCGGCGGCAATGGCGATGAAACTTCAAATTGCGGCACATTTCCCCATTGTCCGGGAATTTTCGATGCGCCGGTGAACAAGCGCCTGTCCGTGCTAGTTCCTGAGCTGACCTTCGGCGACCGGGTGACGGTCCCTTCGTTCTACGGAAAAAATGTTTCCACTAGTCTGGGTCCCCGGAAAGAGTTTCAATTCCGCTATGAACAGCCAGAACTCATCACCGTGGATGAGGTGCTAACGTCTAACATTGCCAGTTGCAAGGTGCTATGGAGTTTCGTTGAAGGCAAGGTAACCGCTGAGTTCACCTACATACCCAAGCGCTCCATTCGCCTGGACTCGTTCCGCTTCACCTTTGCCATCGCCTCGCCCCATTCCCGTCTTACATTTCCCCCCATGCCTTTTTTAGGCGAAAATGGCCTGCGGCCACAAATTTTGCGCGACGATTTCCAAGGGGAATGGCAGCAGCTGGTCGACGTGGCGGAGGATCCCGTCTATCGGACACACGACGGAAAAATCGCCTATCTTTACGTTTATGCGCGGCTGTTGTCGCTCCAATTGCATCCGGGCACGCCCTATTGTTTTTCCATTTCCTTTGAGCCGGAGGTTGTGCGGGGATGAACTCCAAGGTACGCGTGCGCTTTGCGCCCAGTCCAACGGGATTTTTCCACATCGGCGGGGCTCGGACGGCGCTGTTCAACTGGCTCTACGCGCGCCACCGTGGGGGTACCTTTGTTTTGCGCATCGAGGATACGGACAAAAAGCGAGATAGCGAAGAGTCCGTGCGCGTGCTCATCGATGGTCTCAAATGGTTGGGACTTCACTGGGATGAGGGCCCGGAGCTTGGCGGCCCGTGTGCGCCCTACTTTCAAAGCGAGCGGCAACACATATATGATAGCTATTTAAAGCGGCTTCGGAATCAGGACCAAGTCTATGAGCGGGATGGCGCTGTTTGGTTCAAAGTTTCGGGAAAGCCAGCCGTTATCCACGATGAGATCCGCGGGGATGTGACCCGCTTAGAGGAAAAGGATTTTGTCATCGTCCGCTCCGATGGATCACCGGTGTTCCATTTTGTTAACGTTGTGGACGACATCGACATGGGCATTACGCATGTGATCCGTGGCGAGGACCATTTGTCCAATTCCAGCAAGCACGTGGAACTTTTCGAAGCACTGGGGGCGCCGACGCCGGTTTTTGCCCATATTCCGCTTATTTTGAAAACCGTCGGCGGCGGAAAAATGAGCAAACGGGACCAGGGGGCGCTCGTGGAAGACTACAAGGCACGCCGGTTTTTACCCGAAGCCGTGCGCAATTACCTGTGTCTGTTAGGCTGGTCTCCAAAAGACGACCGGGAAATCCTGCCCATCGAGGAAATCATCACCCTGTTTGACCTTAAGCAAATCAGCAAAAACAACGCCCGATTTGATGAAAAAAAGCTAGCCCATATGAACGGGCACTACCTGCGCAATTTATCGCCGGAAACGTTTGTCGATTTTTGCAAACCCGCGCTCCAATCCGCCGGTCTAGTCTCGGAAAAAACGGATCCGGCTTACCTGGCGCAGGTTTTGAATGCCTGTCAGGAGAAAGTTCGCGACGTTGAATCGCTTCCAAATTTTTGCGTTCATTTTTTTGCTGATAACTTTCCATTTGACGAAGCAGCCCGGGGAAAAATCTTCAAACAAGAAGGCCCACTGGTTCGCATCCGTGAATTTTTGGAGGCGCTCCCTTCGCTATCGGATTTTACCGAAGGAAGCCTGGAAGCCCTCGTTGTAGCGCTTTCCGAGGTTCATGGTTGTAAAACGGGGGATTATATTCATCCCATCCGCTTCGCCGTTTCCGGCCAATCCGTTGGCGTCGGATTTTACCGACTTTTGCATATACTTGGTAAAGATCGGGTTATTAAACGGTTGAAAGAGTTCACCTAACGGCTGCCAGCGACCATCGTTATACTTGCACCCTCGGCTCTGACCTTCCCCTAAAAAAGTGTGGCATTGCGAAAAATACCATGTCCGCATTTATTTCATTGACATGATATACATTTTTGTGTTGAACCCCTCGCAATAAACGGGGGACCCAGATGAACAGGCAGCTAACGAGACATGCACCGGGATCCATGCGCGAGCTCTGGTCCATTGCCTGGCCTCTCATCATTGCATTGGCCGCCAACCTACTAATGGTTTTAAGCGATCGCATCGTCCTGGCCCGATTTTCCACGGAGGCGTTCCAGTCCCAGGCGGCGGCCATGCAGTGGTGGTCCATGGCGTACTATACCTGCCTCAATCTCGCGGCAATTTCCCGGGTCATGGTGGCGCGGTTCAATGGTGAAGGCGCGAAAGAGAAAATGATGAGCGTGGTTTGGCAAATGATTTGGTTTTGCCTGGCCCTGTTTCCGCTCCTGATCGTTTTGGCAATTTGGGTGGCGCCGCTGCTGATTGCGCCAGACTTGCGCGAACTCGGCGTGCCCTACCTGCGCATCTTACTCATTACGATCCCCATCCCAACGGCGACCTTTGGCGCCATCACCTCCTATTTCGCCGGCCAGGGGAAAAATCGATACACGCTCGTCGTGGCCATTGCCTCCAACGTCCTCAATTTAATCCTGTGCGTCTTACTTGTTTACGGCATTGGCCCATTCCCTCGCCTGGGCATTATTGGGGCTGCCGTTGGGACGGTCATGGCACAAATTTTTGGGCTAATTCTGGCAGTTTGCTTCCTGCTCATTTTCAAAAAGCGCCACCCGATTCAGCAAACGCAACACCGCTGGGACTTTAAGCTTTTTCGCGAAATGTGGGATCTCGGGCTACCCAATGCACTCGCCTGCGGCTTCAATTGGACGCTTTGGAGTCTAATGTATCAAATTGCCGCCGTCCACGTGACCCGCGACCAATTCACCGCATTCCTCATCGGGCACACCATTTTCGTCAGCCTATCGTTTTTGGTGGACGGCGTGAGCCAAAGCGTGGGCGTAATCTCTGCAAACGCCTATGGGGCAAAAGATTGGACGCTCCTCCATGGAATCCGACGATCCTGGCTACGCTTCCTGGTCATCGAATCCATTCCCGTTTTTTTCATACTCATCGTTTACCCGCAGCCGCTTATTTTTGCGCTCATGCCCGCGGATACTTCGCCGGAAATGTTTCCACTCATTCGGCAGATGCTGTTTTTCATGTGGTTGTTGCTCGCCGCCATTTGCTACGCATCCAGCTGCCGGGCCACACTAACCGCGCTCGGTGACAGTAAATTTATCCTATTCTGCAACACCGTGTTATATCCCGTTTTTAGCATCATTCCCAGTTGTCTCGCCCTGCGATATACACACAATATCATCCTCGCCGCGGCCTCGTGGGTTTTGTACAATATAGTTTCGGGTATCATATACCATGCCCGGTCGCTTGTTATAATTGACCGGCGGCAGGCACAACTTTCGGGCGCGAAATGCCATTGCCAGGCGGCGTAGCGGCAGGCCACGGCACATTTCCGTTGTCATACGCAATCGGGGGCGTATTCCCGACGTATGGGCGGCGAAAAAAAGTATGAGGCAGTTATCGGCCTCGAAGTGCATGTGCAACTAAAAACGCGATCGAAGGCATTTTCCGGATCCCGCTGCGGATTCGGTGAAGCCCCCAACACGGCCACCGATCCGGTTGTCATGGGCTTACCCGGCGCATTACCCGTCATCAATCATGAAGCCATCCAGCAAACCATCCGCGCGGGGCTCATGTTCAACTGTGACATTTCACCCATATGTCGCTGGGATCGAAAGAATTATTTCTACCCGGATAATCCAAAGAACTACCAAATTTCACAGCAGGGACTTCCCATTTGCCTGGGCGGACTTGTGGAAATCGAACTACCCGGTCCGGCACGGAACATCATGGGCCTCCACCGATCGGTAAAGCTTAATCGTATTCATTTGGAGGAGGATGTGGGAAAATTGACCCATTACGGTGACCATTCGCTCATTGATTTCAATCGCGCGGGAATGCCACTTGCGGAAATCGTTTCCGAGCCGGATATCTTTTCAGCGGACGAAGCAGCCGCCTGCCTGAACGCCATCCGCATGTCGTTGGAAAGCGCCGGCATATCCGACTGCGACATGGAAAAGGGCCAAATGCGCTGCGATGTGAATATTAGTCTTCGCCCGGCTGGATCTGAAGAACTCGGCAAGCGGACGGAGCTTAAAAATCTCAATTCCATCTCCGGCGTGCGCAACGCCATTGCCTATGAAATTAAACGACAACGGGAAGTCCTCGAAGGCGGTGGAACCTTGCGGCAGGAAACGCGTCGTTGGGACATGGTGCAGGGTGTTTCCGAGGGCATGCGGGGTAAGGAAAACGCGCAGGATTATTGCTATTTCCCGGAACCGGACCTCATGCCTGTGCACATAATACCGGAATTCATCGAGAAGCTGCGGGAGGAACTTCCAGAACCGCCCTTCGTCCGCCAGCGAAGGTACATGGAGCAGTTCGACTTACCCTACACGATCACCTCCGTAATTTGCTTCGATCGCACATTGAGTGAATTTTTTGAAAAGACGCTGACCTTCCACCACAATCCCCGCGGAAATGCCAACCTAATTATCAATGACCTCCTCCGGGAACTTTCGCAAAATTCACTGCCGCCCGGAGACATGGGTATTCAGCCAAAGGATCTGGCCCAATTGGTGAAACTAAGTGACGGGGGACAAATTTCAAAACAAGCCGCGCAAGATGTGCTGGTTGAAGTATTTCGCACCCACGAGGACGTGGACACAATTATCCGCCGACTGGGTTGCATTCAGTCACAGGATCCGGCGGAACTGGTCGCAATTTGCCGGGAAGTGATTGAAAAAAATCAAAAGGCCGTTGGCGAATTCCGTTCGGGTAAAACCGCTGCCATTAACGCGCTCAAGGGCCAGGTGATGAAAGTCTCCGCCGGGAAAGCCAATCCAGCCCAAGTAGATTCCACCCTGCGGGAATTGCTGCGGTGAAGGTTTCGTTTAACTCTCGGGCGCCTTTTCCGCCTCACCGGCGGACGATGGGTTGCCATGCTTTTTTGCCCGTGCTTCCTTTGGCGGGCGCGGGGGAAAGGAAAACCCGATGCGGCCATTTTTTTCGAGCCCAAGGAAGGCGGAAAACGGCTTTTGCGTGCGCTTGGAAACAAAGTTTTCAATGAGCGGCGTTTTGCCCGTTTGGGCAAGGCTTAGCACCTCTGCGATTGTTATTTCGTGGCTCAGCAACACCTTGTTCAGCCGGAAGGAACACTTTTTGTCTTTTAAATTTTCGCACAAATAGCCCACGTCCGTAATGTAAATTTTTCCACCGCAACCGAGTGGGCAGTCGCAAATTGCCTGGCTATGTTCCATATGCTCCAGCGCCCGTTTTAGCTGTTCCGACTGCTCTCCGTCGGTCTGTTCGAACTCCAATTTGGCCTTTCCGCCCTCGATTATAACCGACGCTTTAAACGGCCGGCCCGTGCGCGCGTGAAAGTCATCGAAAGGTCCGATGCGGCCCGTTTTGATTAGTTTCAATATTTCATCGTCACTCAATTCGCGGCCGCCGATAACCTTAGCGATGGCGATGGACCGGTCCGCGGTGCAGTAGGAGCGGAAGGTTTCAATAAGCGGCTGGCCATCCAGTGGCGAGCGGAGATGGGAGGTCGTGCTGCAGGAAGCGTCCATCTCGTCGAAGGTTTTAATGGACTCCGTCACGGACTTGGTGAGGTCGATAATTTCATCCATAAACTTTTCCCGGGTAAACCGACCCTGCTCCATCTCGCGTAGTTTAAATTCCCACTCACCGGTCATGGCCGGGTCCTTTAGGACCTCAATTTTGGCAGCGGAGAGAAAATTAAGGAGCCGCTCCGCCTTTGGCGTGGACAAAAGACTCCGATCCCGTTGCTCGCTGCGGGCAAGGTAGCCGGTTCCGATGAGATTTTCTAAAATTTGTGCCCGCGTGGCCGGTGTGCCAAGACCACGGTCCTTCATAGCGGCGGCAAGTTCTTCATCCTCAACGAATTTCCCCGCCGTTTCCATGGCGGAAAGAAGCGTCGCTTCCGTGTAATGGGCCGGCGGCCGCGTCTCCTCTTCGGCAAGATTAATTTCGTCCACTTTTGCCTTGGGCGGTGTGCCATCGTCCGCACAGAGAGCCGGGAGCATCCCCTTGGAATCTTCCGCGCTGCGGTCATACACCTCCAGATACCCGGCGACGGCCAGGACCTTTCCCTCGGAGAAAAACGGATATGTCTCCAATTCGGTTAGTCGCTGGGTCACGTCGTATTCCGCCTGGGGGAAAAAAATGGCGATGAACCGGCGGACGATCATGTCGTAAACGCGGGCCTCGTCATCCCGCAACTGTCGCGATTTCTGCGGCGTGGGGATGATGGCAAAGTGGTCGCTCACGTCCTTGTTGTTAAAAATCTTCTTATCCGAGGGCCGTATCCAACCGCAGGTTAGAATCTTCTGCGCGAGGGGTGCATAGGGTTCACTGAGAATTTCCAGCGTTTTGCGGCAGGTTTCGCCATAGTCCTCCGGGAGTGCCTTGGAATCCGTACGCGGGTAGGTGATTAGTTTGTGCTGTTCGTACAAGGCCTGGGCAATCTTGAGCGTGGACGCCGCGGAGTAGTGAAAGCGCGTATTTGCCTCCCGCTGCAGGGTGGTTAGATCGTAAAGCCGTGGCGGAGACTGCTTTGTGCGCTTTTTTTTGTCGGTGACGATTCCCTGCGAAATTTTTTGAGTTGCCGCGAAAATCTCCCGTGCCCGGGTTTGGTCAAAGATGCGGTCGCCTTTGCCATCGGAAAACACGCCCTCGTAGGTGCCATTTTCAACGGCGAAGCGGCCGATAATGCACCAATAGGGTTCTGGAACGAAGCTGCGTATGGCGCGGTCCCGTTCAACGACAAGTGTTAGCGTGGGGGTTTGCACGCGGCCGACGGTGGAAACGTTCTTCCCTCGCCCGGATGTGCGCGCGGTGACGGCCCGGGTTCCGTTAATGCCCACGAGCCAATCCGCCTCCGAGCGGCATCGGGCGGCATCTTGCAGGGAAACCATGGACTCCGCCGAACGCAAACTGGCAAAGGCGGAACGGATGCCCTCCGTGGTCATGGAAACCATCCACAGGCGGCGGAAGGGTTTCTTGCATTTGCACAGCTCGTAGATATAGGTGAAAATGAGTTCCCCCTCCCGGCCGGCGTCGCAGGCGTTGATTACCTCGCCAATTTCCGCCGACGAGAGCCACTTTTTGAGCATTTGCAGCCGCTTTTCCGATCCCTCCCCGGGCTTGAGATTGAATTTTTCCGGGATAATGGGCAGCGTTTGCAATGACCAACGGCGGAGGGAGGCGTCGATGTCTTCCGGCATTGGAAGGGATACCAGGTGGCCGAGAGCGGAGGTAACCACATAGTCAGCACCGATATAGACGTCGCCGTCCTTCGCATCCGCTTCGAGCACGCGGGCGATATCCTTGGCCACGCTTGGCTTTTCGCCGATGACCAAGGTTTTTAGCTTTCCAGTGTCCACCGAAACGCGCTTGCTCCTTGTTTTTTTTAACCCTTTGCTTGTGTCCATTTTATGCTTTTGGAAAATATGCGACCCATTTTCCTTCTCCATGGGAAGTGCGACAATGGCTGGCAAGCGAAAAAATCTGCGGCGGAGGTAAATGTGGTGCATGCCGGTTATTTGCTAACGTACCACCACCCAGGTAAATAACGCCGCGGACGGGAGGCTTTGGCTCCGAGTTTCCACGGTGTAAATTACTTGTTTTACGCAGGCGTGGCCAGGTCCATTGGAGAAACTGTGGCAGCGCGGTAACGGCCCGGCCGGTGATGACATCAAATTTTTTCTCAGGCGGTAAATTTTCCACGCGTGATTGGCATGTGGTCACATTTCGCAGGCCCAGCTTTTCGACAAATTCCGCCACCGCGTGAATTTTTTTTCCGATGGAATCCAGCAAAGTGAAGTGGCACTTGGGAAACATGATGGCCAGCGGAATTCCGGGCAATCCGCCGCCGGTACCCACATCCAACACCTCCGAGTCATCGGCAAACGGCAACAAAATCCCAATGGCAACGCATGGAAAAATATGGGCCGGTAGTATCAAATCCTCCTGTCGCCTGGAAACCAAATTGAGCACTTGGTTTTTTTCGACCAACAACCGCGCGTATTTCTCCAAGGGTCCCCGCCATTGCGCCGCAATCCTCGCAAAGGGCTCCTCCGGCAGGGTGCATAAATTTTCCGGATCCGTTTTCAAATTTAGCCTTGCTGCCCGATTGAGCCGGCAATTTTGACAATCGAAGCGAATTCTTGCACATTAAGTGAGGCACCTCCAATGAGGCCCCCATCGATGTCCGGCTGCTGCAGTAAGGCCTCGGCGTTGGCCGCCTTCATGGAGCCGCCGTAGAGAATGCGGACTTCCTTCGCCGACGCCGGTTCAACGATCGCAGTGGTGACCTTGCGGATATATCTGTGCATTTCCTGGGCCATTTCAGGGGTCGCCGTTTGTCCCGTACCAATGGCCCAAACGGGTTCATAGGCGATGATGACGGGATTTTTAACATCTTTTAGAGCTGCCTCCAATTGGGTTTGAACGACGGAAAAATGTTTCCCCTTTTCCCGCTCGTTGAGATTTTCCCCGACACAAAGGATAGGCATCAATCCTCCATTTATTGCAGCTAAAACTTTTTTGTGAATTTCTTCATCCGCCTCGTGAAAAATCGCCCGCCGCTCGCTGTGCCCGATTATCACGTGTGTCACAAAAAGATCGCGCAGCATTGGCGGTGAAATTTCTCCGGTAAACGCCCCTTCCCTCTCCCAATGCACGTTTTGGGCGCCAAGAAGCACGCGCGTATTTTCCAGCGAGTTTGATACGGCGGCGAGGGCCGTAAATGGCGGACACACAAGGACGGTTGCGGCCTCAACGGATTGGATCTCAATTAGCAATTGGCTTACAAACTCGGTGGCCTCCCCTGGGGTCTTGTTCATTTTCCAATTTCCGGCGATGAACGGCTTGTGCAAATTTGAAACCATAGGGGCATTGAATCACAAAAAGAAGTTGCTGCAACGGATTTTTAAATCGCTCCGGAGGAACGCCCTTTGGTAAACACGCGGACATTTTCAAGTCCGAGAATTTTTTCGCTAAATTCGAGCTTTGGCGGAGTGTTATCGATGGCCCTTTCCACCATCCCCATGCGCGCGTCCAAGTTATCGACAAGGGCGACGAAAATTCCCTCCGGCGACGAGGGCAACACGGCGGCGCCATACTCGAGCATGCCCTGGTGGCATAGGACAATGTGCTCCAATTGAAGCGTTAGTTCGTCGTCAAGATCCACGGAAAGTGCGGCCTTACGGACGATGCGATATCCCAGGACGACATGCCCCTGCAGATTTCCCAAACACGTGCGTTTGTAGACACCCTCGCCCTCGTATTCAAAGGACTTTCCGACGTCGTGGAGTATCATGCCGGCGATGGCTAAGTCGGAATTGATTTGGGGATAATGCGGCAAAAGTGCGATTCCCGCGCGGGTTACGTGGACCGTGTGTTCCAGCAGACCGCATTGATAGGCGTGGTGCATGGAAACGGCGGCGGTATTTTTCCAAAAAATTTCCCCAACATCCGTCAAGGCGCGCTGGACCGTTTGCCGGAGCTTATCGTGCTTTATGCGCGCGATGTGAGATTCTAGTTCCTTTCCAAGCATCTCCGGGGATTCCTTCGGACCATCGTAGAGTTGATTTTCCAGCCGTTGCCCTTTGATTTCCGCTGGGGTCATGCGGCGAATGCCGGTGATGCGCGGGGAAAAACGATCGTTAAAACTTTCGGTCGTGCCGCTGATTTCCAAAAACGCTCCAAGACCCGAATTTTGAAGCATGTTGAAGGATGCATTTTCTTCAAAAACGTTGAAGGTGAAACTCCCAAAGCGGTCGCCAACTTCAACCACAAGGAAGGGTTTACCCGTTTTTGCCGTACGCCGGGACACGTTACGCAGCAGAAAAACGCCCATAAAGGGACATCCGCTTTCCTCAATGCCCTTCAGGTCCCGGGAATTTACTGGTTCCATTGCCCGACCCTGAATCCATGCGCCGATCGAGTCAACGTAAGATCTTACATTGCCATTGTGCGGACTGCCATGCCATTGAAATTTTCTTGTCTTCCATCGTGCAAGTAGTGGTTTGGGCGGGGGAGAGGTGACAGAGTGGACGATTGTGCCTGCCTCGAAATCAGGTGTACCGAAAGGTACCGGGGGTTCGAATCCCCCCCTCTCCGCCAGGGCCCATTGGAAGCATTAAAGTATCTTCATCTTCATATCGACGTTATAGTTGCCGTATTGGTTTCGCTCAACTATAATGGAGTTTTTGTTGTTAATAGTAAATTCAATTTCGATCATATCCTTCCCGCCGTCACAGACATCTTGGCTCGTTTGGATGTGGATGTGGTCCGCAAAATCGCCACCAAAAAGATTGGATCCCAGATAAACACCCAAAATACTTGCCTGATTGCGATCGGAAAATGTGCCAACCTTATTTCCCGGCAGACGGCCGGACGTGACCATGTTGATGATGGCGCTATTGGGTAACGTGGGAGACGAACTGAACATACACGTGGGCGTGAATCCTTCGCCAAAAAGGCGGAGCCGTAAGCTGTAGTTATAAAGGCGCGTCTCCGATTCCACGTCCCATATGGGTGTAAAATGCGTTGGATCGAGGGTGATATTTCCCTGGGTTACGCGGAATCGTGCGAACGGGAATAAAATAACACCCTGGCTAATGACGCCTTGCCCGTGGATGACGGGAGCCCCAAGGGTGCCGTAAATGGTCGCCTGCACGGAAAGCGCTCCGTGAAAATATGGCATGCTGACGTGGAGGAAGCGATTGCCGCCAACAGAAACGTTGATGTTCCAATCCTTGGGCAATGTAATTTTAGTGTGCGGGAAAACGCCGGCCGCCTTTTTGGGTTTTATGGTCTCAACGGACCACTGGCTTGGTAGAAAATTCACGTTTCCCGACAGGGACGTTCTCATGGGCCCTTTTCCTTGAGCTTCGGTAATCAGGCTAAAATCAACGTCGCCAAAGAGCATCGCACCATTTTTCTGCAACAGAGGCACGTTAGAACCGGATGTGTGCAAGTTAAACCGAAACGCCCGCCACCGTTTATGCGTGACACTTCCCGTTAGCACCATATTCCCCTGGCGAAATTGGGCGGAAGCATTTTCGATGCGAATTGTATCTTCCTCGAAATTTACGCGACAACGCAGATCATGCATGGTCCCCACGTGTCCAACTGGCCGCGTTTCAACGCCCGATAATTCGACATTACCGTAGGCCTTTCCAGATTTTATGGCCAAAGTACCAGTTAGCGCGCCAAATGGGCGGATTCGCGGTGAAATGTAAGATGCTATCGCACTAATTGGGACATTTTTTGCGTGAACGGATCCTTTGAATTTGTCGAGTGCGTCCCCGAATGCTCTTAACGGATCATCGCAGCCCGACCAAGCCTGCATCGCCTTTCGCAGCGATTTTATCTTAATGCTAAATTCGAAGTGCAAATCGGAATGTTCCCGGTGGAATAATTCGCCGCTCAAGAATCCTCCTTCGAGGCGAATATTCTCAATGGAAAAGGGAAAGCCTTCGATTTGTATGGCTGCAATTTGGACCCTTGGAAAACGAAATACCGGAGATTTTAATGCCCAAATGACGCGCTTAAGGCTTACTTTATTATTCTCGCGTCTTTCATAGAGCGGTGAATTCTTTGCATTTATCACATCTTTTACCAGGTTCCCGCCGATTGTGACCGTATCGATCTGAATGCCTCCCGCGATCGGATGCTTAAAGAGAAGTTCAATGAGCGTGCAAAAGAGATTTCCCGCTATCACCTGATTTGCACTTATTTGGAATTTTGCAGATTGGTAGCGGATGTCCCGCAGGCGGTAAGTGAAAATTGATGGACCTGGTTCCAGGCTATAGCTAACAGGCAAGGCGCGTAACAGTCGCGACGCCAGATAATAGGCCCCGATGCCTGCGATGCAAGCAATGCAAAAGACACCAAAAATGAACCACTTGACTACTCGCCACAACAATTTCACACTCGAAAGACAACGTCATTAATTTACTAATAACTAGGTGTTTTGCAATTTATTTTCGCATAAAATGCCATCTTTCTGATGCTTTTTGAATCGCGAACCAATAAGTCGATCCATAAGTTGGGCAAACGCGCCATTTCCAAGCATGTTTGCGGTCGTTGCGAATGGATCCAGAATGAGGTACAGGGAAAAAATAAGCGAGACCATTGCGCCATTGAACCCAAACGCACGTTCAATAATAGGGAGCACGACAATGATTCCCCCGCCGGGAACGGCAGCGACGGAGAATTTAGCCAGTACAAACTGCAGCGCGAATGTCAAAAACAGCGCCATTGATGGCATCGGAATGTGGTAGCTACGCAAAATGGCGTAGATTAGTATCGTATCGACGATGCAATCCCCAACCAGATGGATATTGGTTGTCATGGAGACAATTGAGCGTGCAAGGAACTTATTGACCGTGTTCTTTTCAACGGCGGCTATTGTGTACGGGAGCGCAGCCGCACCAGACATGCTCCCGAAGGCGCAAACCATGGCCGGGAACATGTTGCGCAGAGCGACCAACGCCCGTCGCAGGCCAAATCCACTGGCAATCCAATAGAACAAAAATAGGTAAATCGTTAGCGCGCAAAGGATGATTGCAACAACGGACGCATATTGGCGGATAAGCAACGCCAGTTGGCCGTCGTATTGCATTTTAAGGAGAAATCCCAGGAGAAACAGCGGAATCATGGCCAAAATCGCACGGAGCAATTGGGCCACCAGGCGTTCTAGTATGGATGTGATTTTAGCAATCTTGTCCGCTGGCAACTTCGACGCACAAATACCACCAATGACCCCTGCGGCCATGGCCCAGGCATTTGGAATGAGCTTGGGCAATTGAAAATCAAAGGCCGGTTTCAAATCCCGGCCAACGGATGGCAGGGAAAGATCCCAAGGAACCCCATAGACCGCCTGACCGATAAAGCGCCCGACGAACGTTGCTAAAAAATTTGAGAAACACACCATCAGGAACATGAATCCTATAACCAGGGACGCACTAGCACCTATGCGATGAAAGGTGCAGAATAATAAACCAAAAATGATGATTGGCAACAAAAACATGACCATCGACTTGAGCGTCGCGCTGACCGCCAGTAGAGACTGGAGCAATCCCGTTGGCAAGCTTTGGCCCAAGAAAAAAACAAAGGCGATAAGTAACAAAAGCACAAACGGCATTTTCTTGAACATCTCTGGGAATTACGACTAGGTACCCTCCGAAAGCAAAGCCAAATGTGAAAAAACTTGGCTCAAATGCGAGTTTTTGAAAATTTATTTGAAAACCGTCGTGAATCTGTCGATAATCAAGCACTATGTCCGCTGCACCTCCAGGATCGCCACCATCTCCGTTCCACACGCTTTTCGGACATGTCAAAGAACATGTCCTTGACGGCAATAAGGAAAGTAACGAAGGAGAAATTGAAAATATTTGGACGCTCTGTTCGAAAATTACGACAAGCACTAGTGAACTTGCATCGCAAATCAGCAAAAAAATAACTCTTGTTGATCATTTTCAAATATTAGTTGAAGGAGGAAGGTGTGCTAACCGAATATTAGCGAGCATTCGTTGGTTTGTTTCAAATATTCCACTCCTTGGCCCCATGCTTGCCGGAGGGGATTTTAGGAGGACGGAAGGGGTGTATGAAGAAGCGCTGACTAGCGTAATCCATGCCACAAACAAGAGCAACTCGGAGTTCGTATCGGCTAAAGAAATTCGGTGTAAATGGGATGGTGAAATCAAAAAATTTATTCTCCAAATCGATGGCGATGAAAATAAAACATTAGTAATTAATGATTTAAACGAACTCAGTGTTTGTACTTTGTTGGCTAGTCTCGCTATCGAAAATTTCCCAGGGACCAATCTTAATTTACTTGGGCTACGAGCACCGAAAATCAGCATTTCAAACTGTCCGAATTTAAAAAGTATTGATGCCCATGGGGGTGCCAATAATATAATTATTATTGCCGGTTGTGCCGAGTTAGAGGCCGTTACTGGCGGAGAAAAATTAAATTCATTTGAAGCCGAGAACTGCCCAAAATTGATAACGCTCGATTTTTCCGAAAGTCGTTCACTTGGACTCTCAAAAATTAATTTAACGAACAGTGGTACCAACGCGGCCCCGGAAATAAAGCTTCATCCGTGGGCACGATCGACGGAAGATATATTTAACACCGGCAGGGATGATACTGAGCGACCCAATGAATGGAAAGATCTAAACGATGAAATGCAAAATCCATTCGATTAATAATAATAATTCGGAGTGGAAATTTTTATATTCTACTGCACTCGAACAAGAGGTCGGATAATAAATTTATGCGACTTGCAAAACTCATTCCTATAATAATTTTTCGGCTTAAATCCCTAGATTTAATGCAAGCATACCAACGACGATTGTCGCCTGAGCCGTGCCCCAAGACCGAAAGCGTGAGAAGCTATCTCCGACAAGCCGCTTCAATTTCAAGAAAACACGTTCCACCAAACTGCGCTGCTTGAGAATGTTTTTTTCTTCTTCCGTGTTTCCGTTTT
>JAIRLM010000010.1 GCA_031259325.1 Puniceicoccales bacterium | reverse complement strand
CCGTGGCGGTGATGTCTTCGCAAAAAGCCAAAATAATTTGGCCGATCTTTTGGGCGCTGAGGCGGCTGTATTTCACGGATTTAAGTCTCCTAGCTCAGGAGATGCTAGTCAAGAGCCTTTGTGAAATACAATGCCGATGATTTCCATGCTTGAAAGTTCCGGTTGATCATGCCTTAATGCACATGAGCAGAGGCAATTGGCGCTCTACCGCAGATAAAGGGGGATGATCATGGCAAAAACGGTTAAAGTTGGCATCAATGGATTTGGGCGCATCGGGCGTCTTGTGTTTCGCGCAATTGAAGAATTGGGGTTGCATAAAAAAGGTATTGAGGTGGTGGCACTTAACGATTTGGTCCCCGCCGACAATTTGGCGTATCTTTTGAAATACGATTCCACCCAAGGGCGATTTCATGGGACCGTTGAGAACAAGGGTGAGGACAAGTTGGTCGTGAACGGCCGAGAAATCAAGTGTTTAGCATCCCGGGATGGCCCAGCGGCGCTGCCCTGGAAGGACCTGGGCGTTGACATTGTCATTGAGTCCACGGGGCTATTTACGGATGCGGGAAAAGCGCAGGGTCATCTATCCGCGGGGGCAAAAACGGTGATTATTTCCGCGCCGGCAAAGGGAGATGGCGTCAAAACGGTCGTGCGCGGAGTGAACTGTCACACGCTTACAGCCAATGACCACCTGCTTTCCAATGCTTCTTGCACGACAAATTGTCTGGCGCCCATTGCAAAGGTGGTTTTGGAAAACTTTGGCATCGAGGAAGGACTCATGACCACGGTTCACAGCTACACGGCGACGCAGAAAACCGTGGACGGGCCGTCGAGCAAGGACTGGAAGGGTGGCCGGGCGGCAGCCATAAACATTATTCCGTCCACAACCGGCGCGGCAAAGGCGGTTGGTTTGGTTCTCCCGGAAGTCAACGGGAAGCTAACGGGCATGTCATTTCGCGTTCCCACGCCCACCGTTTCCGTGGTCGACCTCACCGTGCGGACGGCGAAGGATGCTTCCTACGAAGAAATTTGCCAGGCCATGAAAAAGGCGTCGCAGGGTGCGCTGAAGGGCATCTTGGAGTACACCGAAGACGAAGTGGTTTCGTCGGACTTCATGCATTGTCCCGCATCGTCCATCTTCGATGCGGGCTCGGGCATTGGGCTAAACAAGCGCTTTTTCAAGCTGGTTTCCTGGTACGACAACGAATGGGGTTATAGCACACGTTGCGGGGAATTGGTTGAAAAGGTCGCCGCACTGCTCTAGAATTCGCACGTATGGTCGAAGTTCCGCCGAAGTTAACCTGCAAGCGCTTTCCCTGCGGGCCCATTCGGACGAATATGTACTTGGTGATGAATTCACGGGGGCGGAGTGTCCTCATCGACGCCGCACCCGGGAGCTTTGACGAATACGTAAAATTTTCCCGAAGTAATCCAAATCACTTGGAAGCGATCCTTTTGACCCATGGCCACTGGGACCATTTTTTAGACGCACCGCGTTTCCAATCGGAGGGTGTGCCCGTTTACGTGAGCGCATTCGACGGGGCGTGGATCAAACAGCCGGAATACGTGCGGGATTTTGTCCCCGGCGAGCTGGAAGGAATACCTTGCACGGCAAATTTTTATCTCAGTCACGATGATTCACTGGACCTCATCGGCTCCACATGGCAAGTTCTCGGCATTGGCGGCCATACTCCGGGGGGCCTCGCCTACTATCTCCCGGCAATGCATTGGGTGTTCACCGGCGATTCTCTCTTTGCGGGAACCATCGGCCGCACGGACCTTCCAGGGGGAAATCACGCACAACTGGTAAGAGAAATTCAAGGGCGCTTGCTTTCACTGCCACGGGAGACACAGGTTTTTCCCGGGCATGGGAGCAATTCCACAATCGGTCGGGAAATCGAAGAAAATCCTTACGCTATAACTCGTTCATAAGGAATCACATGTCCGCTCTTCCGCCCGACTTGCCGCTACCACCCTTCGGCGACAACCTAGGCAGGTTTGGTAACGATCCCGATGGCCTGGCCAGAAAGTGGAGTCAGAAGCCAACAAAGCCGTGGGGAGATTTCCACAAGTCCGAACCACTATTATTTGCGTCCTGCACAACGCTCATACTTGGCCCCATTCTTGGACTTTCCGCGGCACTGGCGTGCCTCTTCATTCCGCCCATATTTTGCATTCCCGTTATTATTTTAGCCGTAATCGCTGTAGTTGTCGCATGTGGACATGTGTTGTCGCGTTTGTGGTTTCCGGCGGATAAGCCACCCGGGGCATCGCCGACAAGTGTGCCAAATGACGTGCCGTGGGAAAAATCAAAGGAGGTGTTAAGTAAATTTCTTGCCGAAGAAGTTAAAAGCCCAGAAGAGGGGAAAACGGATGAGGACGCAAACCCGACAAAGGCGGCATTGAAAAAACATTTGGAAGATCCGAATGAGGATGGCGCACGCATGGGTGTTTTTCTTCTGAAGGATCCCAACGCCACGCCGGAGAAAATAGGTCAGTTTTTTGAAGTCGTCACCGGCCTGGACGAATCCCGGCGCATGAAAGTTCTCATGGCCTTCGCAAAAGTAGAGGTGCCGGGATTTGACACCGGCCAATACGAGTCCATGGGAGCTTTCGCAATGACACATGCGGACTCAGGAGTACGCCAAGGATATTTGGACCTTTTAAATGGATTGGG
>JAIRLM010000005.1 GCA_031259325.1 Puniceicoccales bacterium | reverse complement strand
CCAGCCTTGGTGAAACCAGCCGAGAATCTCCACCTCGGCTTCACTTAAATTTATGCTATATAAATACGCTATAAGATACGCCCAAATATCACGCGTAACACGGCCTGACACGTACGCCTTAATGGCTTGAATCGTCTTGGCACGCATTTCCGGTTCCATCTCAGCAAGACGGGACAACACGTGGCGACACCCACCCGTATTAAACAACCCATCAACTAAATTCACCGCGTCCCCTTCAAACGCACAACTGTCATCAACCTTGCCAAAACCATCAAAGCGCACAAATGCTCCTGTCTCTAAGGCAACTCTTTCGCTTAGACTGTACAACTGACTAAGAATAGCCACCTCAGCCTCACCCAAACCCAGGCCACACAAATACGCCATAAGGTATGTCAATTCATTACGCCAAATACAGCCCTTCGCATACATTGCAATGGCGCAAAGTGCCCCATAAGACATCCCACACTTCATCGCGACAAGACAAGACAACACGTCGCGGCACCCAGCCTCATTAAACAACTTCGAAGTCAAATCAGCAACATACGTCTTAGACGCACCACACATATCAGCCCACGCACCAGGTATACCATCCATGAGTGGCCAGGAGATGGGTGACCAGAAGATGGGTGGCCGGGAAAATTCCACACAGGGAGACGTAATTTCCCGCGAGGGAAATCGCAAACCGTCAAAAACACCCACCTCAGCATCACGTAATTCCATGCTATGCAAATACGCCACAAGGCACATATAATCACAATATCCAACACGGCTCAATGTATACATCCTAACTGCGTCAAGCGCAAACACACGCGTCACCTGATTCATCATAACAAGACGCTGTAACACGCGGCGATATCCAGTCTCATCAAACAAACCACTAGCCAAATCTGCAACATACCGCCTAGACGCATCCATGCTAACCCATGTGTCAGGCGAAGCATCGCCTCCGAACGGACAACGAGTGACGTTGTTGTACCAGGGAAAAATGTGTAAATAGTCGAGAACCTTTACCTCAGCATCACTCAAATCCATGCTACATAGATACGCCATAAGATACGTCCAGTCATCATGCCTAATGTTGTTCCACGCGTACGCCCCAATAGCGTCAAGCGTCGCAGTAAATCTCGCTGTCCTAAACTCAGCAAGGCAAGACAACACACGGCAACATTCAGCCCTATTAAACAATTTCCAAACAAAATTGACGATGTACCTTCTGGACACATCGCACATGCCAAACTGCGCCTGCTCGGCCAATGAAGCACCGGTCGGGCCAAAAGAAATGCATGCTGACTCTCCGTCATGCCTTATGTTAGATTCCAATATGTCAACAACTTCCTTTTCCTTCTCATTTGCGCACATGTCGCGCAAAAACGCCAAGCGATCGTCCAAATGATCAAAATCAGCCCCGCTTAGCGCATACATGCTCACGGCGTTAATTATCCACCGACGCCTCTCCAGCCCCATCGCAGCAAGACGAGGCAACACGTGGCGGTACGCGACCATATCAAACAACTGCAAAGTCCAATTGGCAGCATGCTCATTATACGCATCGCGCATATCAGGCACAACAGGGCATTCCCTAGCCGACAAGTTCACCAAACCTATGGGACATGGGTTGTGCCGCCATGAATGTGCAATGTACATGAAAAAATTTACTTTTACCGAAAAATATGCTAATTAAAATTTTGGTGAATAACTTCGCAAAACCAACAAACCACCATTCGTGTAGGTATAAAGCGAGCTCGAGGTGGTTTTACTTTGGCATAAAATTACTTCATCACACAGGCTTGAATCACATTTTCCATGAGCATGGCGACGGTCATGGGGCCGACACCACCGGGAACGGGCGTAATATATGAGCATTTCGGAGCAACGGATAAGAAATCCACATCGCCGCAAAGCAGCCCATTTTCGTCGCGATTTTGTCCCACATCGACAACAATGGCGCCTTCCCGGACCATATCCGCCGCGACTAATTTGGCATGGCCAACGGCAACGACGAGAACGTCCGCCGTTCGTGCGATACATGCTAGGTCCCGACTTTGAGAATGGCAAACGGTGACCGTGGCATTCACCGCGCGGCTTTGCAAAAGCAACCCTAGCGGCCGGCCCACGATGAGACTTCGCCCGACAATAACCACATGGCGGCCTTCGAGTTGGACGTCATAGGCGCGTAGGAGTCGTAGTATGCCCTTCGGCGTGCATGGCACAAATCCCGTCGGATCCTCGCAGGCTAACTTGCCCACGTTCATCGGATGAAAACCATCCACATCCTTCTCCGGGGCGATGGCATTAAAAATAAACCGCTGGTACTCCGCCGATGGCAGTGGGGCTTGGACGAGAATGCCATCAATGGATGGATCTCCGTTCCACCGGGAAATTTTTTCCTCCACAGGTCCCCTGGGTGTTCCATCTGGAAAAACTTCAACGATGACTTCAATGCCTATTTTTTCCGCCGCGGCGCACTTGCGACGCATGTAAAACACGGACGCGTGGTTTTCTCCCACGCGGAGCAATGCGAGTTTTGGCCTCCTGTTTGTTCGTTTTGCAAACGCCCCCGCCGCGTTACGCAATTCTCCGAGCAATTCTTCGCTAACGCGCTGACCGTCGAGAATTTGTGGAGATGCCGGATTCATGAATGTTCCAATCCTTTGTGTCCCTCATGGAACATTTTTGCCTAGCCGGCCTCAAGCCTAATGATGCGATCGGACAGGAATTTCACCGCCGGGAGGTCGTGGGAAATAAACAAAAACGTCAACCCATGGAAAATTCGCAGGTTTTGTAGTAATTCTAGGATTTCGCGCCGCATGCACGGATCGAGGGCGCTGGTAATTTCGTCGCAGATGAGAACGCTCGGCCGCACGGCAAGGGCCCGAGCAATGGCCACCCGCTGCTTTTGACCGCCACTCAACTCCGTCGGTTTGCGATCCATAATTTCGCGGGACAATCGAACGGATTCCAGGAGGTTTTCCACCTCCCGACGAAACTCCACGCGCGATATCCTACGATGAATTTGGAGTGGCTCTCGCAGCGTCTCGAACACAGTCCACCTGGGATTCAGTGCGGTGTGTGACGATTGGGTAATCAGTTGAATCCAGCGGCAAAATTCCAGGCGCCTCGTGCCGGCATCTGGGGCATAATTGATGGTCCCCGTGCGTGAAATCGGGGCTCCGACGAGCACGCGGGCGATGGTTGATTTTCCGCTGCCGCTTTCGCCAACCAGTCCAAGGCATTCTCCGGCAAAGAGGTCGAAGCTGACATTTTTTAAAATTGGGTTTCCAATGGCGTAACACACACGGAGGTCGCGCACGGAAATTAGGGGCGTGCGTGCGGCATAAAGGTTGTCCGGCTCCATTGGGATGGGACCGATTAAGCACACAACCCATTGTTCTAAAAGGAAAATGCGCCTAACAGTTCCCTCGTATGTTCGTGTTTGGGATTGGCAAAAATATCGAAAGTTTTTCCGAATTCCACCACCCGGCCCCGGTGCATAACCGCCACGCGATGGGCCATCTCGCGGGCAATGTTCAGATTGTGAGTGATGAGAAGAAGCGCAAAGCCGTCCGTCCGCTGTAGTTCCCGAAGCAAATCGAGCACGATGCGTTCGGAGGCGCCGTCCAAGGCCGTGGTTGGCTCGTCGGCGATGAGCAGTTGGGGGTGGTTGCAGATGGCCATGGCAATTCCTGCCCGCTGCTGCATCCCACCGCTCAGCTGGTGCGCACGGGAGCGCAGGATGTCCTCCGGATTTTGGAAGTGAAGTCGATCCAGGGTGCTGACCGCAATTCGCCGGATCTCCCTTCTAGTCAGGCGTGGGTTGTGAATCCGTATGCATTCACAAATTTGGAATCCTATGGTCCGCAGGGGGTTAAGACAAGCCATGGGTTCTTGGAAAATGTAAGAAATGCGCTTGCCGCGTATTTTTCGCATTTCCCTTTCTCTTAACTCCAAAAGCGATACATCGGCGAAGGCAATTTTACCGCCCACACGGGCGTTTTGTGGCAATAATTTTCCAATTGCTAAAGTTGTAAGCGACTTGCCACTGCCGCTCCCCCCAACCAGGGCCAGAACCTCCCCGCGGTTGATTTCCAGGGAAACATCAAAAATCGTTGGATTTAAATTACCAGTTCCCGTTTCGATAAATGTGACGAAAAGATTTTGTACAACAAGCAGTGGCATGGCTTCGCGGATAAGATCACTGTCAAAAATATAATTTCGAAGAACTTTACAATTCCATAGAAAATTTTCAGTGCTGGTGACTGATTTTCCATGGATAACAGGTGCATAAAATTTTTTTCCGAAGAGCGGCTGCCCATCGAAATGCATTGCGTGCGAATGGTTCAACGGATCACATTGCCATCACTACAAAAAAGAGCCGATGCCCTTCGCGCCGCGGGCTACAATGGGTATTTGCTCGCCGCCCGGGACGTTTTTCTGGATATGCTAACCGACAGCGGGGTGAACGCCATGGACGCGGAGCAGTACGCCGCCATGCTGCGAGCCGACGATAGCTATGCCGGTTCGGAAAGTTTCTTTCGACTCCTCGGGACCATGGAAAAAGTCTTCGGCCTTCCCTACTTTTTGCCAACACATCAGGGGCGCGCCTGCGAAAATATCATCGCCCACACATTCATTGGCATAAAAAACGTGGTCCTCACCAATTACCATTTCACGACCATCAAGGCCCACGTGACCAAATTCAACGGGCAAATGGAAAACATGATCACCGATGAAGCGTTTGCCCCAAAAAGTAATCACCCGTTTAAGGGAAACTTCGATCTGAAAAAATTGGCGAAAGCCATTGAAACGTTTGGCCGTGACCACATCGCATTCGTGCGCATCGAGTGCGGAACGAATCTCGTCGGCGGGCAACCTGTGGCGCTGGAAAACGTGCGGGAAGTATCCAAACTCTGCCGCCGCAACCACATCCCGCTTATTTTGGATGCCAGCTTACTCTCCGATAATCTCTACTTCATAAAAACCCGCGAAGACGAGTATCACGATAAATCACTGGCCGCCATCATCCGAGAGCTGGCAAGCCTTCCGGATCTTATCTATTTTTCCGGCTGCAAGTTCGGATGTGCCCACGGCGGCGGAATGATGACCGCCGATGAAAAACTTTACGCAAAATTGCGCGAATTGCTTCCGCTCTACGAGGGATTTTGGATGCACGGCGGGATGCCGGCGCGGGAAATGGAAGCCATGGCCGTTGGCATCGAGGAAACGCTAAACTTGGACGTGATTGCCCAGGTGCCAATGTTCGTGGAATGCCTTGGCAAATTACTGGTTGAGGCGGGGATTCCCGTTATCCGTCCCTTCGGCGGTCTCGGTTGCTACATCGACGCAGCGCAATTTCTAGATCACGTTCCACGGAAACAATATCCCGCAGGCGCCCTGGCCGCGGCAATTTACCTGGTCGGTGGAATCCGCTGCACGGAAATGGGCGTGCTTTCCCAGCAGCGAAATGCCGATGGGTCGGAATTTTTCCCGCCCCTCGAATTGGTGCGCCTCTCAATCCCCAAGCGCGTTTTCACCCTATCCCACATGAAGTTCGTAGCAGACCGGTTGGGCTGGCTTTTTCGTAATCGCCATCTTATCGGCGGCCTTGAGTTTACCGAAGAACCGCCCCTGCAACGTTCCTATTTCGGAAAACTTCGTCCATTGGAAAACTGGCCCGATTTGCTTATGGCGCAGTATTCGCGCGACATGCCGGATGGCATATGAAATTTGGAGGCGGCTCAGCAAATTTGGGCGCATCAGGTTATGGTGAAATTTTTTATGCCAAGGAGTTTCCTAAAGTATTTTGACGGACAAACCATCCCCTAATAAAATTGGTTTGCGCTCAGCTGTTCCCTGAAATTTCGAAGAATTTTTCTTGCAAAATTCGCAAACCTTCTTGCGAATACCGCCGAGTGTTAGTTTAGTTGTCGTTGGAACTCTCATCCGAGTAAATTTTTAAGTTTGCCAATCGGGGTACGCGATGTGTTCAGTTTTATCAGTTGGTTCTTGGACGGTCGATTTTGCCGAAAAACACCCCGTTATGTTGCACGCGTGCGGTGTTACTGGGCTTTTAGGCAGCGTTATCACGGGATCGGCAACCTTCGGCGCGGTCGCGTTGCCAGCCGCTCTCCTTGTACTAGAACCATTTTTGCTGCCAGTTTTCTTCGTTTTTTGCACCGTTTTTGCACTTGGGTACGGCACTGCGCTATGGCATTTCGTACGTTGTCACAATTTCAATAATGCACCAAGTGCGACCCAGAAAACCGGCGATTTGCCGCTACAAAATCCGCAACTCGTGCCAGGGGAAGTGCCCGCACCCGAGGAGGCACCAATCATTCCCATTGGAAAGCGCATTTATCGCAACGAATTGCAAAGCATCGATGTAACAACGCTGCCCCATGTGCCAACAAATTTGCCCAATAATGGTGGGCGGTGCTTTGCGAATGCATCACTACAAGAGCTTTACGCCTTTGAATCTTTTAGACATCTTGTCTTTGTGGTCTGCAAAATAATCCCTAAAAATGATCCGCAATTTTCGGTCTGGAATAGTCTTGGCGACCTGTTTTGGTGCCTACAAAATGGTCGCATGTGGACCAAGTCAGAGATGGATACGTTTATGGCGCACTTCCCATTTTTTCGATTTGGCGAACACTGTGCATTTGAATTCCGCGGTATATTGCTTGACATACTTAGCGAAAAGACGAGAAACTTAAGGTTCGGGGTCTATGTCGAGGACGCCAAAAAACGACTCTCCATACAAGAATTGACCATCCTCAGCGACGCACAATTTTACCCAAACAGGGATGACAGCAAGCAATTTTTTCGATATAACATATTCTGCCGTCACACGGAAAAGGGTACGGGAGCCTTGATGGACGATTGGGAGTTCAATGGTTGTCATTTGTATTGGCTGCCTGGTGAATCTCTGGAGGAAATTATTAATGGTCTTGTATGCGAAGATGGTGGTACTAATAAGTTGTATAATCTTAATACTATGTGCGCAGTTGAATACACTAATGAACATAAATTTTTTGGTTGCCCTCCTTTGCTATGGTTTATGACTGCCGGGGAAGATGATAGTGCGCACGACGCGATTACGCGGCTGGGACATCGTTTTGCGTTTACGATTAACATTGATCGGATCGTATCGGAGCCGAGTGGGAGAAGTTATGCGCTAAAGTCCATTGTCTGCTATCTTGAGAATTCGAAGCATTATGTGGCGTACGTAAGAGTGAATGATCAATGGTGGTTTTTTGACGATTTGCGATCAGGGGCAATCCGAGTTGACCAAAGCGTAGTTGATGGATTGCATTTTGGGCGTGGATACGGTAATAGCGCGCACTGCCCAGTGTATATGACTTACGCGCTAATTGACTAAGACCCACAGCTGGGCGAATTTTTGAATTTACCGTAATGTGTTCAGTTGCGTCAGTCAATTCCCCGAAGGTCGATTTTGCCGAAAAACACCCCGTTATGTTGTACGCGTGTGGTGTCACCGGGCTTTTAGGCGGCGTTATCACGGGATTGGCAACCTTCGGTGCGGTCGCGTTGCCAGCCGCCCTCGTTGCACTGGGACCATTTTTACTGCCCACTTTCATCGTTTTTTGCATCGTTTTTACAGGTGGAGGCGGTGCCGTGCTGTGGCACTTTGTGCGTTACCACAATTCCGATAATGCATCAAGTGCGACCCAGAAAACTGGCGATTTGCCGCCACAAAATCCGCCACTCGTACCAGGGGAAGTATCCGCGTCCCAAAAAACACCCGCGTCCGAAGAAACACCCGCATTCGAAGAAATACCCGCGTCCAAAGGAACACCCGCGCCCGAAGAAACACCCGCGTCCGAAGAAACACCAGCGTCCGAAGAAATACCCGCGTCCGAAGAAACACCAGTACCCGAGGAGGCGCCAATCATTCCCATTGAAAAGCGCATTTATCGCAACGAATTGCAAAGCATCGATGTAACAACGCTGCCCCATGTTGCTACAAATTTGCCCAATAATGGCGGGCGGTGCTTTGCAAATGCGATACTGCAAGATTTTTACGCCTTTAAACCTTTTAGAAGTCTTGTCTTTGTGGTTGGAAAAATAATCCCTAAAAATGATCCGCAATTTTCCGTCTGGAATGGCCTTTGCGACCTATTCCAGCGCTTACAGGATGGTGGTACGTGGTCTCGGCTGGAAATGGACGCATTTATGGATCACTTTGTCGATTTTGAGCGAGGGTGGCAGGACGCAACGGCATTTCGCAGATATTTGCTGGATATTCTCGCTGATGAAGTGGGTAATGAGGAAGGCTTTGGGATTTATGTCAAAGACGCCGAAGGGTGGCTATCTTCGGAGGAATTGGCCGTCCTCAAAGAGGCGCAATTGTACCCAATGGGAAGAGATTACGACAAGCAATTGTTTAACCACGATTTGCAATGTCGACTAACAGACAGCGATACGGGAGACATACTTTCACCTAATGACGATTGGTCGGGCGTCGTATCGGATATAGCGTGGCCAACGAAGAAATCCCTGAATCAAATTTTGGATAATTTGGTAATGCAGAAATGTGATGCAGTGTGGAGTGATAAAAAGAGGTGTTTGGTTGTGGCCAATGTGATGAATAAGTTTTTCGGATACCCTCCTTTGTTATCTTTTAATATTTGTCGAACCGAAGGAACTAATAAGTTTAAAAACCGAGACGAACACGAGCTCCCGCTTGAGATCAACATTGATCCGATTATATCGGAGCCGAGTGGGAGAAATTATGAGCTAAGGTCCGTTGTCTGCTATCTTGTGACTTGTGGGCATTATGTGGTATATGTAAAAGTGAGCGATCAGTGGTGGTATTTTAGCGATCTTAGATCCTCAGCAATCAAAGTTGACCAAGAAGTGATTGTTGGGTTGTGCCATAACCGTGGATATGACGGCACGCACTATCCGACATTTGCGACATACGAACTAAAATAATTATTCCGCAGGAATCCGGGACTCATCGAGTAAATATGCGATGATTACTTCTTGCGCAGGGAATCATAAATTTCCGCCTTCACATCACTAAAAGAGCCGTCGGCCTGAATGTTATAGCATGGAAAGGTATTTTTTAGAACCCTGAGCGCGTCCTTGGTCTGCCTTGCGAACACTTGGTAACGCTCCTTGGCCGCTGCGGGGTCGATGTCCGTCTGCCGGATGGGGATGATTTCCCCGCGTCCCGTCGCTTTAACCTTTTCGTTGTTCGCGGTCGCCTGCTGGCCGCGCCACAGCTGCCGCTCGATGCTAACTTTTTCTGCGACATTTAAAATAACGACCTGGAAATCACTTTTCTGATTTGCCCGCGTAATCGCATCATGTAACAGCTTAATCCACTCCGCCTGGACCATCGTGCGCGGATAGCCGTCCACGAGCACGCCATCGGCGTATTTTTTATCCAAAATGTGTTTGAAGACGAGCATTGTCACATCGTTGTCATCAACCAGCTTCCCTGAGTCCTTTATTTTCTTAAATGCCGGCGAATCCAGCAACGAACTCGTCACCACGGGCGGTTGCGTAATCCTAAAGGCATCACAGACGTAAATGGAGTTTGTCCCTTTTCCCGCTCCCGGCGCGCCGTTCAGCCAAACGACCACGCGCGGGACGGCAAAGTTACCCGGTTTGGCGGTGTTTTTATTCAAGCCATCCCAGAAAATTGCGAATTCCTCGTACGATTTTTGGGAAACCCCAAGTGCCTCCCATGCGGTTTGTTTCTCCGCCGTCCCCTTTTGTTCATCCATCACAGCCCCCTCCAAAATTCCCAAAAAGGAAACCACCAATGCCGCGAAAAAGATTTTTACCCTCATTGCCATAACTTCGCTTGAACTGACCGCCGCATTATCGAGGGTAATTATATCCGATTCCAACACAAAAAAAATATTTTTTTACACACGCCTCTCATTTTGCTGGAAATTGGTTATAAATTTTTTCCGCACGCGAATCCAACGTGGTCGTAAACCTTTGCTAAAGTGGCATTTGCCCGAGCCTGCGCATCCGCATGACCTTCTTCCATAACGCTTTGCAGATATAGCAATTCTTCTTTTAATGCCTCCATGCGCACCCGGATGGGCCGTACGCATTCAATAACCGCCTCGGCCACAACGGTTTTGAATTTGCCATAGCCCATGCCCGCGCAATCCATCTCCAATTCCGCCACGGACCGGCCGGAAACCCCGCTGAGAATATGAAGTAAATTTTTGATCCCCGGTTTTTCGTCGCTCGCGCGAACTTCCGTCCCCGAATCCGTTACCGCGGAACGAAATTTTTTCATTATTTGCGCATCGCTGTCGGACAGAAATACCGTGGCCAAGGAATTCGGATCCGACTTTGACATCTTAGCCGTCGGATTTTGCAGGGACATAACTCGCGCGCAATTTCCCCGGATGAGCGGTTCCGGAATGTTAAACAGCGGCCCGTGGATCCCGTTAAATTTTTCCGCCACGTCGCGGGTTAGCTCCAAATGCTGCCTCTGGTCCTCCCCGACCGGCACCAGGTGGGCGTTGTATAGCAGGATATCCGCCGCCATCAGCACAGGGTAGTAAAGAAGTCCGGCGCCCACAAATTCCCCCGCCTGCCGGCCCGATTTGTCTTTAAATTGCGTCATGCGTTCCAATTGGCCCAGTGGGGTGAGACAGCTCAAAATCCAGGCCAATTCCGCATGCCCAATTACCTGTGATTGGACGAAAATATGTGACCTTTTCGGATCCAACCCACAGGCCAAATAGACAGCGACGCAGTCGATGGTATTTTTACGCAATTCGATCGGGTCTTGCGGAACGGTGATCGCATGCATGTTGCTGATGAAAAACAAGCAGTCCGCCTCGTCCTGAATGCTAACCCAATTTTGCAGGGCGCCCAGGTAATTGCCCAGGTGAATGCCCGACGTGGGTTGCAACCCGGTCAAAACGATTGGCTTCTGCCTTTGCTTATCCATGCCATCCGCATGTCGGACGGCGGACCGTCGATTGTCAATTTTGCATCGTTGGAACCCTTGCAAAAGTCAAGACCACAGGTTTGGAACTGGCAATTCATGCGGAGGAAAATGGCCAAGAGTCGATTTTCGCCGGAGATCCAGTGTATCCGCCAGATTATGCCGATAATAAGCTTGAATTCTCAGGGCATGCTTTTTTGCTGCGAAAATGGCTTTTGTGCAGGCGGGGAGAGCGCCGATGGTTCCGGCTTCACAGGTTGAATCGCGCTATGCCTATTGGCGGGTACGGCTGATTTATACCCTGATCGTAGGGTATGCGGCATTTTACCTGGTGCGGCAAAATATTCAGATCGCCGTGCCTCTCATGCTCAAAGAATTTGGCTATACCAAAACGCAGATTGGCTGGGTTTTTAGTGCGTTTCCAGCAATCTACGGGATGGGAAAGTTTTTCAGCGGTGCCTTGTGCGATCGGGTTAACGTGCGGTATTACATGGCCGGTGGACTCATGCTGGCAGCGCTCACGAGCATCGCCATTGGATTTGCGCCGGTTTTTTCCGTTGGGCTCTATTCCCATTTCCACATCGCCGCCCCCACCCTTTGCCTCATCGCAATTTTCTATTCTTTAAACGGACTGTTCCAGGCGACGGGTTGGCCCCCAATTGCCCGGTTGATGACCAATTGGTTTGCCCCAACCCAACTCGGGACCTATTGGGGCGTGGTCAACGCCTCCCATCAGATTGGCAGCGTAACCATCCTTGTTGGCGGCGCCTGGCTGGGAAAGCATTTTGGCTGGCAATCCATCTTTTTTGTCCCTGCCGTCGTCTGTCTGGTCATTGCGGTTTTTCTTCTAAACCGCCTTTGCGATACCCCGGAATCGGAAGGACTTCCGCCACTGTCCGATGGAAAAATGGTATCACCAACTTCCCGGGCCAATTCAGGTGTTCACGCAACTTTCAGGGAGATTTTCTATAATCACATTTTGCCCAACCGGGCCCTGTGGTTGGTTTGTTGGGCCAACTTTTTTCTATACGTGGTCCGCATGGGCTTTTTCAATTGGGCGCCAACCTTTCTCCAGGAGGCGCGGGGGTCCTCTGCCATGGGGTCTAGCCTGCAAACGGCTTTTTTCGAAGTTGCCGGAATTGTCGCCGGCATCGCCGCCGGGTACATTTCCGACCGCTGGGCGGGTGGCAGGCGCAATGCGGTTTGCGCCGTGTTTATGATATTTCTCATCTTTTTTCTATTCCTATTTTGGGGCACGCCGGGGCGCCATCCGGTCTCTGACACCTTTCTGCTGGGTGTTATCGGATTTTTTGTCTATGGGCCGCAAACACTTGCGGGAGTTGCCGGGGCGGAGTTTGGCTCCGCGCGCGCGGCCGCAACGGCCAACGGACTTACCGGACTTTTTGGTTACGCCGGGGCCATCTTTTCCGGCTTTGGCATCGGTCTGATAACGGACCATTTTGGCTGGAGCTATGCCATTTTGTTTTGCATCGTGTGTGCCGGAATCAGCCTGGCGTTTTTCACAATGAACTGGTCGCAAACGTCGCTCAAAGGCAACACCTGACTCATGCAAATGAAATTGGGAGTGCTCGCGTGTCCGCATGTTCGGTTCCGCAAACTCAAATTTCAGCAAAAAATCTATTCAACGATTACAGATATCCCATAGCGGGCGAGCGACTGTGGGTAGATCTTCCGCTCCAGGCGGATGTCGTCCAAGGCTCGGGCCCGGGATAGGGCAACATAGAGCATTTTGGCAGCGTCTCCAAAGAATGCGTTTGGGTTTTGCAGCGTCACCTTATCCAAGGTTTGCCCCTGGCTTTTGTGCGCCGTGATGGCCCAGGCCAATTTGATGGGAAACTGAGTAAATTTGCCCACGACATTTTCCAGCAATTGACCCGCGGAGTCGGTATTATATTCTATTTTTGTCCAAAGATGTGGTTCGACGTAATGGCGAATTCCGCGGGAATCACGTACCTTCACGACGGGCGTGTCGTCATCCTTTCGGGTGAATCCAACCACCTCGCCCATGGTGCCGTTTTGCCATTCGACGCCATTGTTGGCCGTGAACATCACCCGCGCGCCGGGCTTCAATTCCAGTTTTTCCGGCGACGGCGCAATAACGCCATCGCCTTCAACGGCGGCTGGAAAAATATACGATTTTCCGGGAATTTTTTCCAATTCCTCCCGATTAATTGCCTCCGCCGTTTGGTTGTT
>JAIRLM010000042.1 GCA_031259325.1 Puniceicoccales bacterium | reverse complement strand
CTCGCTGTGCCACGTGTACTTGCTGCCATTTTAGAAAATAATCTCGCAAAAGATGGGGCCGTGCACCTTCCAGAGGTCATCCAAGCTTACCTGGGAGCCGAACGTATCTGTCTCTAATGCAGCATTACTCTCCGGGGAAATTGGTGAAACGCCTCCCTCCAAGTGAATAGTCGCCAAAAAACGTTGACTCATCCCCATTCCCTAGCATCAGTAGCCCAGTCGGCGAGATAGCTCAGTCGGTAGAGCGGAGGACTGAAAATCCTTGTGTCGGCGGTTCGATTCCGCCTCTCGCCACCACGCTATGCAAATCATTGTTTTATCTGATCTATGCTTTGATCGTCCCCGGGAAATTTGGAAATAAAGACGCAACCATCAAGGCAGGTCATGCGTTCTACGGTAGCCGTGCGAAATCGGCCAAAGAAGACGTGGAAAAATGGCTTAAAGACAGATAAGTAATCTCCAAAACGATAAAAACTTATCCCGATCATTGATTCAGCCTGAGTTTCATCGCCTAGAATGAAAAAGCCAAAACTCTTCCCATTTCATGGGCTCGAGGCTGAATAGTTGGAGATATTAATGTGAGTGGCCTAGGATCTTGGTGGGCCCTACAGGATTCGAACCTGTGACCAAGGGATTATGAGTCCCCTGCTCTAACCGCTGAGCTAAGAGCCCACCTCGGTGACAGGATCTGTCAGCAAGGTCTTTCATGGCAAGGGCAAATTTGAAATCTGGCGCGCCCGCTTAAGATTTTTTAGCTCCGCGTCGGATATCTTCAACAGCGCTTTTAAATTCATTGCCTGGCAAAGCCATCTCACCGGTCGGGAACCACGTTAAAAATGTACACACCCATTCGCTCAAGTTTACCTTGACTGGACGTGGATTCACGCCGATTTCTTTCACGCGGGCAGCTAGCTCAGCGGTTAGAGCAACCGGTTTACATCCGGTAGGTCGTAGGTTCGAATCCTATGCTGCCCACCAAAATTGGCATTTCATTTATCTAAAAAATCTGGCATTTGACGGCGCTGATGCGCATTAAGTAACTCGCGTGCATCATTTGCCAATTCTTCGGCAAATTTATCGGCCATTTCGCGCATGACATGGACGATGGATTCCTCGGTCGAACTCGCCTTAAGGACCGCAAAATTACTGTAAGACTTTGCATGCAGAGAAAATTTCTCCTTGCCCGTGCGAAACTCGCAACGAACGCGCAATGTGATGCCGTCGGAGAGTGTTGGCATCCAGTCTTCAATGGTAACTTGTAAGACGACATCGGGACTGATCCACAAGGCCCATGGGGCAACGACCACCCAATCCTTGGGAAGTGCGGCGGTCAAATATTTGCAAACGATGCGACTCAGCCCGGACGCAAGCGGCTCTCCCCATCGCATGAACGCATGTTGAAAAATGCGATTATTCGTATCTCCACCTTTTTTGTAGATTAGCCGGAAGGAATTTAGATATTCTGGAATCTCGATGGGATTAATTCCGACGACCAGTTCGGGTTTGGCCGGTGGGTTTATTTCCCGCGATTGGGAATGTTGTTCGTCATTTGTACTCTGAAGTAAATAGACACGCGTTCTGTCTGGCTTCGGTTTTCCAATGATATTCGTGGTACATCCGACACAAAACAAAGCCATTCCGAGAGACAATAATACTATTTTTTTCACGGATGTTCCCCCATGTATTTTCCCCGAAGTAGCGCGTCCGGATTGCGCTCCAGGTATTCAAAAAAAAGCTGAATTACAGCCGCCGCTGAACTCATGTTGCGAAGGCACCGATCAAGGTCAATGCGCATGGAAGATCCTTCGCCAAGTAAAAGCCGTAAATGGCGGGCAGATTCTGCAAATTCTTGAAATATTTGCCCTAAATTTTTCCCCATTGAGGCGAAAGGGATTTGTGACAGTTGCGAGGAAATTTCCTGTATGGATGTGCCAATGGATGCATAATCGATGCCGCTGAGACCCTCCACGATGGTCATTACCTGACCACTGAGGTTTTGCAAATTACTCGCCCGTGTAGGAATTTCGTGAGTTTTCCATCCGTTTGTGGTCGAAAAACGCTGTGCCTCAAGGGGTTCATAACTGAGCTCGACGAAGAGTTTACCAGTTACAAAACTATCAGTTTGCAGGGATCCAACTAGCCCGTGCAATACCTGCGGCTCCGAACGAGAACCCTGGCGCAGTCCATAGTTGCCACTTGAAATAGTGAAATAAGTATCATCCAGCGTTATGATGACAGGCACGGTGATTTTTTTCTTGTCCGGATCGAATCGGAGGGACACATTCCGCACTTGACCCACCTGAACGCCGAGCATCTTCACCGGTGCGCCGACATCCAACCCATTTATGGACTCGCTGAAGTAAAGAACGAAGGAATGCTGTCGGCCCCAATGGAACCCGGACGAAAAAAGTAAAATCGCAATGACAAACACTACAACACCGCCGAGAATGAATAATCCAACGGTTGTAGATGATGGCAATTTGCGCATTGCAGTCTAATTTACCAACGACATTGTTTTTTGCAACTCATTACGGGCAAAAAAGTGACGCACATTTGCATGGGGCGATTTTTCGGCCAATACGCGGGGATTGCCAACATCCAAAATGGAGCAACTATCCGGATCAAAAAATGCAACGCGATCGGCAATTGCGAAGATGCTGGCCAGTTCATGGGTGACGAGGACAAACGTGACCCCACGGCTCCGGCGGATGTGGAGAATTAGATCGTCCAGCTTTCGGGAGGTGATTGGATCCAGCCCGGCAGATGGTTCATCCAAAAAAAGAATGGTCGGATTGCGCACCATTGCCCGGGCAATCCCGGCCCGCTTGAGCATTCCCCCGGATAATTCGTGGGGAAAAAATGATTCAAATCCGGCCAGACCCACCATGCTGAGCTTGAGTGCGGCAATATCCCGCCGTTCCTCGACGGTGAAATTGGAAAAGTTTTCCAGGGGTAAGGCGACATTCTCCCACAAATTCATGGTCGTCCAAAGGGCCGCGCCTTGGAAAAGGACGCCAAATTGTTTCCGGGCACGCCTTCGCTCGGTTTCATCCCGGCCATTGATGTCACAACCATTTAGCATGATGGTTCCCGCGTCCGCAGGCTTGAGGCCCATGAGGTGGCGTAAAAACGTGCTTTTTCCGCAACCACTGGCACCAATGATGGCAAAAATTTCTCCGGGCGCTATGGATAGGTTAATCTCTTCGATGAGTGTCCGATCACCGTGTCGAAGCGTAAGCCCACTTATTTTTACCATCGACATACGCAGCGATCCATCCTTTCCCATCGCACAATGCATAGCAAAAGGCGTTGACAAGTTCGACTCCATTTTCTCGGATACATTGTCACTGCTCGGTAGCTCAGTGGTAGAGCGGTCGGCTGTTAACCGATTGGTCGCTGGTTCGAGCCCAGCCCGAGCAGCCAAGTTTTGGGTTGCGGAAAGCAAATGGAAGGGATAGTGGGGCTGGAGCCATGTCCGAGATATCAGTTGAGCACGTAACCAAGCGGTTTGGAACTGTCGTTGCCCTAGATGACATAAATTTAAACATCGAGCACGGTGAGCTGTTTTTTCTTTTGGGACCGAGTGGTTGTGGCAAAACAACGTTGTTGCGTGTGTTGGCCGGGTTTTACACGCCTGATGGCGGGCGGGTGTTAAACGCCGGCAAGGATATTACTCTAAAGCCGACCCACAAGAGGCAGGCGGGAATGGTTTTTCAAAATTACGCCCTATGGCCGCACATGACCGTCGCAGAAAACGTGGCCTTCGGCCTTCAGCAAAAAAAGTTGCCAAGACAGCTCGTCGAGGAACGTCTAATTGCCGCTCTAGGGAGCGTACGCATGGAACAGTACGCCGATCGCAAGCCCAATGAATTATCAGGAGGGCAGCAGCAGCGAGTCGCACTGGCGCGCGCCTTGGCGGTTCGGCCAAGATACCTGCTCCTCGATGAGCCGCTTTCCAACCTGGATGCCCAGTTGCGTAATGAAATGCGCGTGGAAATTCGTCGCGTGTGTAAGGAAAATCAATTGACCACCGTGTACGTTACCCACGACCAGAAGGAGGGACTTTCCATTGCGGATCGAATTGCCGTTTTTTCCCGAGGTCGCGTGGAACAAGTTGGGACACCAATCGACATCTACAAAAGACCCACAAGCCGTTTCGTGGCACATTTCATTGGTGAGAGCAATTTCTTAGAAGGTACCGTTTTAGCGGAGAACGGTCCTTTTTGGTCCGTTGGCACGTCCCTTGGGACAATTCTTGGTAGCCAATCGGATGACCCAACTCCGCTCCATTCCGGTGATCATGTTTTTCTCTCCATCAGACCTGAAGCCATCCGTTTGCGCAGTGAATATATTGACCGCAATGCCTTCGAAGGTGGCCTTGTTGGCATCAATTATTTTGGCGAAGTGGCCCATTACGATTTTTTATCCAATGGTGTTAGTCTTAAGGTATCCGAACTTAATCCCAGACACCTGGAAGTTTCCAACACCGACCCAAACATTGCAAATGTGCGCCCGGAGGACGTGCTCATCCTATTGCGATGAAAAAATTTATCACCGCTAGCTATTGCGAAGGATATAAACGATCTAAGTGACAATTTTCCAATCGTTTGCGTGCGGCTTCGGTTTACGAAGACCGCCTCTAGGAAGGCGCCTTCGGCTGTTTCCCGAAAAATCCCAGTATGGCATCCCAATTTTTAGCGACCATATTCCCTGCCACCAGACACGCAATGAGTGCCACAAAAGAAATTCCAATGGCCAGCAGGATGCTAAATGGGGTAAATGCCAAAGGGGGGATGCAACACAGTATAATTCCCATAAGGGCCAGGCCGACTATACCTCCAGCCATGACGCCCATATTGCACCGCTCCTCCATTTGCTTCTCAGAGAGTTTTGGCGGGTATTGATCCTGCAATTGCACCAGAGGAGTCGCCGAAGCCATATCTGCGATTATGTCAAAGAATCTCTGCAATGGAAGTGAAAATATCAACTAATGGCTGCGTAGTTGGCGAGGCATGTGCCATGAACGGCAATTCTAACGGTTCCAGCGCAAAACTCATTGGCGACGCTTTCTTGTCCGCCGAGGCGAATGGGAAAGTTTTTCATTTCGTACTTTAATCCCGCGGAAGAAATGGTCGCCCGGGGCAGGCCGAAAAAGCCGCAATAGCTACCTACAGGGGCAAGCAGTTCGCGTGTTTCGTTGTGAAAGCACTCGATGTACTGCACCCCATCACAGATAGCCATGCGTCGGACGCGTTGGACGTACTTTTTTAAGAAAAAAATATTTGCCAATGCATGGTCCATGCGCCCGCCAAGGGCGTTTAGGATGACGATGTCGTCCGCGTCGCGCGAAACGGCAAATTGGATGGCTTTTTCCAAATCCGTATAATTTTGATCTTCGCATCGCATGGGTGTGATGCCCGCGCGTTTCCAACGGTCGAGTAATTGGAGATCCACGGAATCGAAATCGCCCAGGAGCACGTCGGGAAACAAATGATTTTTTTCAAAAAGCCTCGCCGCACCGTCCAAAACAACCGTTCGTCGATCTTTCATCCAACGGGATAGATCACATGCAGTTGATATTTTGGCTTCGCCGTTTGCGACGATAAGCCAGCGATGGGACGCTGTTGTTTCCATCGGCATGAGATTGGCCATCGCAAGCATACGGGCGAGAGCAAAGCATAGACGAGGCATTAAAAATTTTTCATGTTTTGAAAAAAATGTTACTTTCGCTGTCGTCGAGCCCGAGTCTTGACATTTTCCGGAAAAATTCTGTCATGTGTACTGCCTCTGGGTGATGACGAATTCTTCTAAATGTATTCTTCTCCTGACATTCTACCTTCGGGAATTCTTATTCATGGGGGATGGCGCGGACGTGTTTCGTACCAGATCCCATGAAAAGTTTACCCACCTGCATTAAAAACAGGCACGAAATACAACCTGAAGGGACGCTCACGCCGGTGGCCAAGCCGTAAGAAAGGATAGATGCGGTGAACAATAACTTTTGTTGACGGCTATTATTTATAGCTGGGTAATTCCTGGGTAAAAATGCGAAATCGGTCCTTGCCCGGGTGCTTACGGTTAAAAGCTGTCACGCCGCGCGGTTGTTCGGCCATGTCGTGGTGCGTGGTCTATCGATGGAGCGGATTCGTTCAGTTCGGAATTTGTTTTCGTGTATGACATGAAATAGGTATTGTACCAGTGGCATTTACCTGGAATATCTTTTCCCCAACCGTTCGCGGAAATGACGGTTACTTTTTCAGGATTTTGAATTTGGTCCTTTAAACACTGCAAACGCTTGCAGGCGGCATCAATTTGCCGCTGGGTTAGGCCTGAGCTTTGCAAGACGTCACGAAGTGATTTTTCCTGCAAGGCAAGAATTTTTTCACGCATTTCCTCGTCAATAACCGGCGGACAGCAATAATTACGCCGCGACCTACCGTCGGCGCTGCCGATCCTTTCGCCTCTTTTGCCGGCGTCAATGGAAAAATAAAGGCTTTCCGGAACGGCGTCACCGAAACTTCGGTCACTGCCATCTATAAACGTCATATCGTTGTCGAAGGCCGTCAGTCGTTCATTTTTCCCGTCCCAATTGAGGTTCGCAGCATGGCGATCGATGTTCCCGGTAATGCAATCCGTCAATTGGAGCCAGGTGCATTGTCGCTGAAAATTTGGATTATTACGCAAATCCAAACCTTGTCCCAACGCCGCATCCAAAACCGAAACTCCGCTGGCGAGATCCATGGAAATACCAACCTGTGCGTTGACAACTGCCAGCCGTGTTCCGACGACGAGCTCCGGGTGGCCAACAAATTTTGCGACGGCACACGTGCCGAGGTTCCGGTTGGACTCATTGTAAAGATTAATTCCGAGTTCGGTATTATACGAAATATCCTCCCGCCTGGCTTCTAGACTTTCTTCGTAAAGCGGCTTGAAAACCTCCTTTGAATCACTGCTCGCGGCGAAAAGGAACGTTGAATTAAAAGCACCACAGCCGAGGATTGTCATTCTGTCGTCGGCATAGATGCCGCCCGTGTTCAATGAGGTAACTACGATAAATAGCGCCTCGCAGTGGCGGTAAAGTTCGGTTGTTTTTTCAGTCATTTCCGGCGTTGGTGTATGTGCGGCAATTGTTCGGAGCAGCACTTGCGTCCGTCCAATGAATTCTTCACGCAAAGCCGGCGATGTCCGCAATGATAGCAAATTCGGCTTCGTGATATCGTCTATTTGTGCTTGTATATCGGCATCTTTCATGGACTTTGCGACCGAATTAAGTCCGGAGCTGTGTTCAGTAAAGGTATCACACAAATCAAGTCGGTTGAGGGCCGCTGCTATTTTGGTGGGAATTTTTGAATTTTGCCGCTTGGCGGCCATTAAAGTTTCCACCTGCTGCACGCGGTGGCCAATGTACGTCAAAATTCTTACGTATACCGCAGCGTTACGTGTGCCACGGCAAACGAGGGTAAAAACAGCCGCAAACGTTCCTGAAAATGCCCCGATTTCTACGAGAATTTTGACATGCGTAAAAAATCCCTTGGTACCCGAAAGGCGTGCAAGAACGGCTTCCACGTCAATACCTTCATCGCGTGTACTTATCGCTAATTCTTGGCCGCCGTCCGTCCGCTCCTGCTGAATATTTTTAACGATGGCATCGAGGGTTGCGGATCTACGAGGGGTGCCTCCAACGACTGTAAGGTTCATTAAAACCCATTTTAACACAGTCGGCGGGCAACGTAAATTTATATTAGGCGCGGACCCAGCGAATTGAAAAGATGAAGAAAAATGACGCGGATAATGCTGCCAGTAAACAACCTACGGCCATTCGATAAAAAGAATTCACAAACGGCGTCAGGAAGGGAATCAATGTCGGAGCCGTTACACCCAAGGCAGTGGCTGTTATGCATGTGAGCAGACCAACCGTTGTCGTACAAATGGCGGCACACCAGAGAATGGAGGAAGTTTCCCATTTGATGCGGATCTTTGGAAGTGCCGTTTGGGTAGAGGACACCGCATCCGAAACATCATTCGAATTTTCAATTTTAACAGATGCCGACATCTTGGATGCAAACTCGCATATTTGGAAAGAATGTCAATTGCAAATTTTCGCATTGAAATCTAATGTTGTAACACTACTTTTTTACTAGAGATGGTGGAGGAGGAGCAAAATTCGGATGCCAATGGGCCTTGGAGGGATTCCAACGAAGTCGCACGGGATGATTACGGCTTCGAAGAATTGATGGGTCTGTATGAGCACGATTTTGAAGGCCTCGACCGACTCAAGCTGTCCCGCACGTCCCCCCATGAGCTTGGGCAATTCCTCGCCCGGTTGAATGCAAACGAGCAAACGGAGTTTTTGCGCAAACTGTCCGACCGCGCGGCCGGAGAGGTCATTGCCGAGATGGCCGATTCCGCGGAAGTGCTCATGCAAATGAAGGACCGGCGAGCGCTTCGTATTTTGGAAAATTTGCAGCCGGATGACGCCGCCTACATCGTGCGACAGCTGGATGCGGATGATCGGGAACGAATTTTGCGAAAACTGCCCGATGAGGCGTCGCATACCATCGCGGACTTACTCCACTACGGGGCCGACACCGCCGGCGGCGTGATGACACCACACGTGAATAAAATACAACTCGCGTGGACGGTCGACCAAGCCATTCAAACACTGCGCACCACCGGCGATGATAACGAAAATTTGGATATCATTTACGTGATTAATGACGAAGGCAAGTTAAAGGGGACGGTTTCCTTGCACCGGATTATTCGCGCCGCAGGAAACCAGAAAATTGAAGAAATTTTTGACGCTGACATCCAGGGTGCGTGCCGGGCGGACGCGACGAGCACCCACGTGGCGCAGATCATGGCGGAGTTTGACCTGCAGAATTTACCGGTTGTAGATAATTTGGGTCGCTTAATTGGTATGGTTACCCACGACGACGTAATTGATATTTTACAAGAAAGTGCCACGAAGGACATCCAAATTTTACACGGTGCCGGTGCCGATGAAAACATCCATGACCCCGTTACCTACAGTGTTGCCAAACGGGCCCCATGGCTTCAGTTTAATCTGATTACCGCGGCGATGGGCGCCTTCGTGGTGTCCATGTTCCAGTCGCAAATTGAGCAATTAACCCTACTGGCTGTTTTTATGACCATGATCACCAGCCTTGGCGGAAACGCGGGGGGGCAGACCCTGGCCGTTTCCATTCGCAGTCTGGCATTGGGAGATTGGAAAAAAGGCGACACCATCGGCATTTTTTTCCGCGAGATGTTCAAGGGTCTATTCAATGGCAGTATCACGGGTCTTGTTGCCGGGAGCGTGTGCGCGCTCATCACCCGAAATGTTTCCGTTGGAGCCACCATTTTCCTGGCGATGACACTCAACATGGCACTGTGCGGCATGGCTGGCGCGCTCATCCCGCGTATTCTTCAAAAACTGAAAGTCGACCCGGCTCAAAGCGCCTACATTTTTCTAACAATGGTTACGGATACGGTCGGGATGTACATCTTCCTGTTGCTAGGATGCTGGCTGCTTCTGTGAGGCTGGAGGATGACGTGCGATGGTTTCATCTGATGCTATTTTCTATTTCGAGAAATTTTTTCACGAACGGAAGCTTGACAGATTTGATAAAAAAATAAGATCATAGTAATCTTTGTATGGTATTGGAATATGTGGAAGTGGAGGGTAAGGTTGTGGCGGTACTTCCTGGGACGATGTTTCGGGTGGAACTAAAGAATGGGCACCGGGTCCTTGCGCATATTTCGGGGAAACTTCGGAAAAATTTTATCAAATTTACCGTCGGCGACATGGTGCGGATGGAAATTAGTCCTCAGGACCTGGAAAAGGCTCGCATCACCCATCGGTTGAGAGGTGCTTTCACGCCCCACAATGCTCCCATGCGCAGCTTTGGTCCCCGTCGCCACGGCTAAAAATCACAATCAGCTGGCCAATGCCTCCAGGAGCGCATGCCACGGCAGAGTTGCGCACTTGATGCGCATGGGAAATTTGCGCACCCCCAGGAGGGGGAGCTGGCAGCGGAGACCAGTGGCGAAATCAGATTCTTGCTTTTTTCCCGTTAAAAGCGCGAGCATCTCCTCCGCTTTTTGCTGCGCCCGGGATTTGGACAGCTTTTCCACGGCCAGGGTGAGCAGGGAGGCGGATGCTCGAGCAATGGCGCAACCTTCGCCGGAAAATTTAATTTCTTCGATGTCATCGCCGGATAATTTGAGAAACAGGCAAATGTCGTCCCCGCAATTGGCATTGTATCCACGGGCAACGCGATCGGGGGCCGGAATGACGCCAAAATTTTGCGGATTTCGATTATGCTCCAGGATGACTTCTTGGTATAATTCCTGCCAATCCCGCATGGGGTAGATCTAAGTCGCCAGCCGCCGTTCATCAACAAGATTTGCCATCCAGTCCGTAGCGATACAGCAGGGCATTCAGGCTTGGTGGTCGGCCCATGAATTTGTAATAAAGCACATCCGGCGGCTCGGCGTTTCCACGTTCCAGAATCGTCCGGCGAAACTCATTGGCCACCACTCCGTTAAAAATGCCTTCCCCTTGAAAACGGGTAAATGCATCGGCGTCCAAAACTTCCGACCACTTATAGGAATAATACGCCGCCGCGTACCCGGTGGAACTACTGAAAAGGTGGAGGAAATGCCGCACGAGCGACAGGGGCTTGGTGGCATAGGGGACGACGTACGACGAAATAGATTTATCGATGAACACGTCCAAATCATCGTCGACATAGGAAATGTGCAAGTCCAAATCCATTTTTTGAAACGAAAGCTGGCGCATGATCGTGGTGGCAATGAGGTGGTTCCGTGCCGCCAGCATTTTTTCAAAAAGTTCCCCGGGCAGGGGTTTTTGGCTCTTGTGGTGGCGGGCGAACATGTCGAGTGCCTCCCGTTCCCACACCCAGTTTTCGAGAATCTGCGAAGGTAACTCCACGAAGTCGCAGGCCACGTTGGTCCCGTTGAGGGAGCCGTAATCCACCCTGCCCATCAGATGATGCATGAGGTGGCCGAATTCATGGAAAAGCGTCTCCACTTCATAGTGCGTTAAAAGCGATGGGTCCGCTTCCGTTGCCGGGGTTAAATTTGCTGCCACGAAGCCGATGGGCGTGATCCATTCCCCATTCTTTCCCCGATGGCCGTTGCGCAGAACGCCCTCCATCCACGCCCCCGAGCGCTTGCCCTCCCGGGGGAATAGGTCCAAATAGAACGACCCCAACAATTTGCCATCGCCTTCCAAGACATCATAGTACCGCACATCCCCGTGCCACACGGGAATTGTCTTCGGATCTTTTCGCTGACCGACTGCCGTGGGCAAAGCACGAAAGGTAATTCCGTAAAGCCGCTGCAATATCCCGAATAGTCCTGACAAAACGGCGTCCAGCGGAAAATACGGACGCAATTCTTCCCGGTCGAAATTGTACAATTTGCGGCAAAGCTTTTCCGACAAATAGGCCAGTTGCCAAGGTTCCAGGCGATCCGAGGAATTACCAGTCAGTTCCCGCTTAAATGCTTCGAGGTATGTAATCTCTTCGCGGAAGTGCGGCAAAACCCGGCCATGCAGGTCTTCCGTAAAATTCAATGCACCGGCCCCGGTTTTTGCCATGCGGCGGGAAAGGACAAAATCGGGGAAGTTTTCCCTGCCCAGCAGTCGCGCCTTTTCCCGACGCAGTGCGAGAATTTCACCAATAAGTACCCCGTTTTCATAGGGTTCCCTATGCCCGAGGTCATTGTAGGCGGACCAAAGTTCCCGGCGCAGGGTATCAGGCTCCAGATAGCGCATCGCCGGGCCGTAAATTGCCTCGTGGAGCGTGAGTCGGTAAGCACTGGCATGGCCTTTTTGTGCGGCGTTCGCGCGAAGAATTTCCAAAATCGTCGGCGGTAGCCCTTCTAAAATTGACTTGTTTTCCTCGGGAATAATTTTTTCCCAGGCGTCCGTGGCGTCGAGCACGTTTTCCGAGTATTTTTGCGTTTTCTGCGCCAGTTCCCGTTTGATTTCCCGCAAACGCGCCTTTTTGTCCGCGGGCAAATTTGCACCGTTTTCCAGAAAATCCAGATGCGTCTCTTCCAAAAGTCGCTTTTGGATGGGGGTTAATCCGTCAAAACCCCGCGAATAGATGGCATGCACTCGTTCCCAAAGCTCTTCATTGAGTACGATATTTCCGTAAAACTGTGTCACCGACGGCAAATACTCGTTATAGACAGCGCGGAGCTCGTCGCCGTTGACCACCGCGTCCAAGTGAGATGCGCAGGCCCAGACGTAATCGAGCGGTTCCGTGGCGGACTCAAGTGCTTCGACGACATTGGCAAATGTACATCCAGCCACGGGTATGGCGGCAATGGCATCGAGATTTCGCTGCGCCAGGGCGGTGGCCTCGGGAATGGCTATCCTCAAGTATTTCGCCGTAAACATCGCCCATTCAATGGGATATTTGTTTGCAATCACATTGCTCTTCTAAAGGTCCCGGCGCATCCTGCAAATTTAAATGTCCGCCGGCCGACTTGGCCAATGCAGCGGTGGTAAAAATTGCCGATTTTCTCCGTCGGATAGTTCGACCACGAGGAGTGGACCATCGAAATAAAAATCTGCGATACTAAAGTCCGTGTCAGGAATCAGTTCCTGCCGCGCCAGCCGGTGTGATTGTCCGGTGTCCGTGTTGCGCAGAATGACATACGCCGGCGCATCGTTCACAACAACATATCCTTCGACGGAAAAACACGGTGGCATTTCGCGGCTTTCTTCCGCCACTTCCGGATGCAACTCGGATTCAACTATCGGTGGCGTGAAAAGGTCCCACGCCCTGTCCGGAGCATGCCACTCGGTGGGAGGATTCCTAATTACGGGAGAATTCATCGGTGGAACGGTGTTATTGGATTGGAGCACGTTTGGATTTGGAGCAAACGACCGGCGCGTCTTTTGAACAAAGAGTCCCGCAACAATGGCCGCGCCCAATAAACCCCAGATCCATAAATTATGCCGCGTCATATGGTGGAAATGTTGGAAAAATTTTCTGAAAGTAAAGAACCGGCGCGGCCAACTAAACCATGAAACCAAACGCCGTGAGGCATGCGGTGGTTGCCAGTGCTGCGGCGAGGTCATCCGCCACGATCCCAATACCCCCGGGAAGGGATTCCAATTTCCTTATTCCGAAGGGTTTCAAAATATCAAATAAACGAAACAGTAAAAATCCCGCGGTAAGCCATATATACGCGTTAACCGGCGGTTGAGAGAATTTCGAAAGAATGAATTCTGCCGGCCACAAGCAAAGGGGAATGGCAACCAGCTCGTCTAAATTGGCCCTTCGCGGGTCTTTTTTGCCCAAAATGCGCTCGCACTGGGATAATATCCAGACGCTGCCGCATACGCAGGGGATGTAATTCAAAACAAAATACAACGGCGGCATCGACTGGAAGGTAATCGGATAGAGAAGTATCCCTATAAATGACGCTGTTGTCCCCGGCGGGAAACGCAAATAGCCAGATCCGCCGCAGGTCCCCACAGTAAGAATAAGCCAATTCACCCAAATGGGATAATTCCTTGACATAATTACAATGAGTTATTTTCTAAACATGCGAGATGACTTTGCAACCGATAACATCAAACGTTGCGCCGTTGTCCGGCATCCACGAGGAAAAAACGTTCAGTCAACTCATGGCCTGTCGAACGCAAATTCCAACTTTCGCCATTGTCGCGGACATTGGCATACTTGTGTTTGCAATTTTCATTATTCCCTATCTGATTTATATTATTTATTGCGTTATTGCAGATCATTCGCACCATTTGCCGGTTGTTTTTCTATGGCGTAACATGCGCCGGGAACTGGCGGCGGCCCATGGGAACACCACTGAACCAGATACCCCGGGGCAAATCGCGCCGGTACCTAAGACCGAGCAAAAAACGCTGGATAAACCGGAAGAATTCGAGGCCTTAAACGATGCGTTAGCGAGGCCAATCGCGGTAGTAAAACTTCCGCCTACCGGGTACACTCCACCTGCAGATGTAAAGGACATTAAAAAAAAGTTTACAAGTTTCAATTACGACGATCAGTTCGCGCGGATCTATCGTCTACCACCATGGCCGGACATACCCCCGCCCTCAAGTGATCCGGCATCGCCCACCCTACCGCCTGATATTGCCAGGTTGTCAACCATGCTTCGCTGCGAAGAGGAGTTACGTTTGCTAACGCCGGAAAGGAGAAAATGGGAAGAGCAGGAAATTGCAAAAGCAAGACATCTTAGGCAGCAATTGGATGAATTCATTTCTAGTGGAAGATTGCGCCCATGCGTGAGAAAACCGGAATCTCAGTCATTCGGCACCACTGCCTCAGATCCGTCGCCTGACCCTACTCCTCCAACGAAGCGACAGCTTCCGGATAACGTCTATATTTCCGAAGATGGAACCGAAGTAACCATGCCAAATTTCAAAAAAATTTGCGTAAGCACTGCGGGAAATCAGTGCACTTGGCGCTCTCTTGCTCAGCTACTCCTGGGAGAGGAGAAAAAGTTTCCGGAAATTAAGCAAGAAGTTTATAAATTTTTGATGTTATACCTTGGCCATGATCCGGACCAATTCGATCGTGTTCAATTCCAGAAGCAGATTGACTGTCTATCAGATTTGCTCGCCCGAAAATCGGGGGCAGAAGTGAGATGTGCGGCCGTTTTTAGAGAAAATTTTTCTCAAATTAAAATCTTCGTCCCTGTGGTTATACGCTTTCTTGCTCTATACATGCAACTTGACCCCCAAAGTGAAGATGCGGATAAGGATGATGTCACGGATAATAGGGCCTACGCCTCTTTCATTGGATTCGATCCGAATTTCGATGAAATTGCAAGACAGCTTTACTTAGTTGTAGGAAATTTATATGCATTTTGGGGAAGAACAACATGGTGCGATGATGGTAATTTATCTTTTTTTCTCGAAAAAATAGGCGACATGTTTACTGATGTATTTAAGCCGCCTATTATGCCATCCGAGTTGCGACGCATATCGACTAATGCACAGGGAATTCCTTATCCCTTGCGATGTGTTTCTTCCAGCTATATGGATTCTCTATTTGCATCAGCGGTAGCGCTTCATAATAATGATGTTGTCTGCGCGAGTGAACCTGTGTTTCGGATCGTGGCGTATTTATACAATTGCGAAATAAACGTTTGGGATCATGATAAGGATCCGCATACATTAATAGTGTATCATCCAGATGATTTCAAAATCCCAGAAATACATCCAAAATACGCGGAACTCGTGAGCGTGCGACACCCGTTCAGAAATCTGCCCATTAATATTTGGGATAAACGACTAGTCCTATCCATAGGCCACTGCTGGGCCTTGGTCGAACAAGATTAGCCGTCGGATGAATTCCTGAGATAGCAGAATTCATTCCTGTAATAATTTCTCAATTTAAATCTCTAGATCGATCAAGCCACTACATTCCAATGTAGTTTTTCAGTGCACCATACCACTTTCTTAAAACAATGTCCGTAATTTTTGCGCCAATTCGTCCTGGGTGCGAGCGCCCAAAAGCTGTTCCACCTGTTGGCCATCTTTGAAAAAAATAAGCGTTGGAATGGATCGGACGCCAAAGGCTTCGGCCAGCTCCGGAGACTCGTCCACATCCACCTTAGCAATGCCGGCGATTCCGAAAAATTCCCCATGTAACGCCTCTATTACAGGTCCCATGGCCCGGCATGGTCCACACCAGGTGGCGTGAAAGTCCACAAGCGCCACCTTATTGCTCGCGATAAATTGGGGAAAGGCCCCCTGGCTTAAGTTCTCCATGCGAATCTCCTCCGTACAACTTGCCAACGGTACAGTATGACGCAATGGCGGGTCAACATCCATCGGCGTCCGCCGATGGACTTTCCGGATTGGGCCGCAAACGTGATCACTGGAGCACACCTGCTACCAGCCGCCTTAGCGATCGAGTTGTGTGAAAAATGCCCGCATCCCAAAGAGGCTTTCGCATATCTTTGAGAATTGTAAGGCAATCGCTACGACTCATGTTCTCTACCGCCTGATGACATGTAATTTGTCGCGTTTCCAAGAGAGTTACGGGCGTTGTTCCCTTTTTAACCAATTGCTTCATCCGCCCGACTGCCAACCACACATTTTTATCTAGTATCGCCAACGCATCCTTAGAAAGCTTATCCACAACACAACTATTGTGAAGCAATGCACAAGCAATGTCAATGAAGATTGGTGCAAGTGCAACAAAACGCAGCAACGCTTTTGTAATCAGCGATTTACGGACATGAGGAATTCCACATTAGAATTAGTTTTTCGCATGCGTTGGATGAGCATGTCCATGGCCTCATGGGGTGCGACGCCGTGAATGGCCCGGTGGAACATGTGAATCCGCGCCAACTCATCCGGATGATAGAGTAGTTCTTCCTTCCGCGTTCCACTCTTACCCACGTTGATGGCCGGGTAAATGCGCCGCTCGGCCAAATCACGATCCAGGTGCAGCTCCATGTTTCCCGTGCCCTTGAATTCCTCAAAAATTACATCATCCATGCGGCTTCCAGTTTCCACCAGCGCCGTTCCCAAAATGGTCAAACTTCCTCCGCCCTCGATGTTGCGTGCGGATCCGAAAAAGCTTTTCGGCCCCTGAAGCGCGTTGGCGTCGATACCGCCGGTTAACACCCGACCGCTGGAAGGCATAACCGTGTTATAGGCGCGGGCAAGACGGGTGATGGAATCCAGGAGAATAACCACGTGTTCCCCACACTCTACCCGGCGCCGGGCATTTTCAATGACCATTTCGGCCACGTGCAGGTGATTGTCGGCGTATTCGTCAAAAGTGGATGCAAAAACTTCACCTTTTGCCATGCGACGGAAATCCGTAACCTCCTCCGGCCGTTCGTCGATGAGCAGAACCATCAGGTGCATCTTCGGACAATTGGCGGCAATGGCGCTGGCAATGGCTTGGAGGAGTATGGTCTTCCCCGTTCGCGGTGGTGCGACGATCAACCCCCTCTGGCCAAACCCGGTGGGCGCCAGCAGGTCCACGATGCGCATGGAAAGATTTTGGGCGGCGTTCGCTCCGGCGCATTCGAGAAAAATCCGTTCTGTTGGATAGCAGGGAATAAGGTCGTGGAATTGAGCAAAGGATGAGGCCTCGTGCGGGTCCTTCCCCATCACGTGAGTCAATTTAATGGCACAAAGTGCCTGCACGTTCGGATTTGGATTGGCCCACATGGCTTGGACGGATAGCCGTTGGCCGCGGCGCAAGCCAAAATAGCGGATGAGACACTTCGGAATGAAGGTGCTAAAATCACTCACCTGGTAATTGTCCGTGCCATAGGTCAGGTAGCCGTTGCCGTCGGGAAGGATGGCCAACAAGCCTTCCACGAGGATGGGTGTGTGATTTTCAGCGGCGCGCTGGAAGCAGAATTGAAGAACGCGCTTGCGCTGCCCGGGTCGGACGTCTTCACTAATTTCCAAAGAGGTGGCCAATTCCTGCAACTGGGTCGTATTTAACCCGTAGACATCGTTAAAATTCAAAGGCGCCACATCGTCGAAGTACTCATTAACGAGACCATCCAAATAGTGAGTGGAACGCAGCCGATCCCACTCGCGCAGGTTGCCGAAGGGCAATCGCCGACCCGTACTACCGAAGGAGGATAAATTTTGCTGGCCACTGAGACGCTGATTTGCCGGTTGTCGCGGAGACGTGGAATTAACCCCACCGGAGCCCACGGGTCGCCGGCCACGATTGGGGCTTGAAAGACCGTTGCGTGGCGTGGCGATTGCCTCTCCGTGGTCCAGGGAACGGAAACCATTGCCGCCGGGACGTCGCCCTGGTATGCGCGCCGGTTCCGCCATATCCCACTCACTGCCACCACCACACTTACATTCGTCATCGGGCGAAAAACTGCGGCAATCGTCGATTTCCTCCCCGTCCTCACGGGAACAAGTACATTTTCTAGAAATTCGGCGCGGTCGGCCGCGAATTGGCCGATGAACACTGCCCTCGCCATCCGATTCCACTTCTCCCCGCTCACGACGCAAGCGTGCTTCCTCCCGCTCCCGATGGAGCGCCTCCGCGTCACCTATAACAATGGGCGCATTTTCCACCGTTGTTGCATACTGGATAGCAACCCCAAAATCTTTGTCCGCGCCATGTGCCGGCCGTTCGGAATAATCATGATCTGTCATAATAAACCTGCTAAAGTCTTAATTAGACCCATAGGGAACTTCCCACGGATCATCGGACCCGATGGAGCCGAGGATGAGATTCGAACTCACGACCCACGCATTACGAATGCGTTGCTCTACCAGCTGAGCTACCTCGGCGTTCCCAAGCTTCCACAAAAATTTATCCCCACTTCAAGGGATTTTTCGCAGAGCTAAAGGTAATTGCGCAAACCAGCAATGTGCAATGCGATGGCCTTCAGGTCAAATCCGCCTGTATGTGGCCGAGATTCATCAAATTCTCGGACCGGTTTCCAGGCAAAAATGCCCCATGCCCTTCGGGCAGTATTACCTCACGCGCGGGCGTGCGGCCTGGGTAGGTAACGAAAACCTGCGGTATGTGAGCAACATCGCAGGGATTTTCCCGCCGCTGGCCATACTGGCGATATAGTTAAATTATCGCCTTGGGATTATTTAACGACAACGCGGTGAGCCGTGCTTTTACTGACCCAAAAATTTATGGCAAGTGTCGTAAGGGAGGCGGCTTCCTTCTTTCCATGCAATGTCATTGCCAAGGCTTGCTCTACATTTAGCTTACGCGGTCTCCCGGCTTTCTTGGCAAGCATACCTTTTTGCTCCATGTATTTCTGAACTTCGTCCCGAATCTCGGCAAAAGTATCTGGGAGAACACCGAAATAGCGGCGAAATGTGCTTGCATCAAGTGAGTATAATTTGTGAATATCCATTGTGCGTCTCTGGTGTTTTTTTGAAACGCTCTTTCGCAGAGCATTTTAGCCCGTCAAGCCGCTTTTGATGCGGTTTCTTGAATTTTGGGAAATGTCTACTTTTGCGCGGAGGGGCTGCGAGCATTTGGCGTTGTCATCGGTGAAATAAGTGGCATCGAGTCTGGTAATGTGTGGTATCGCGGCGTATTTGGGACAACGGCGAGCGGTGGAGATTCTCGTGGACGCGCTGCGAAGGTTGGAATATCGTGGATATGACTCGGCGGGAATTGCGACATTGGAAAATGAAAAAATCCATTGCTGTCGAGCCATTGGAACCATTTCCGCGTTGCAGAAAAAACTTGTGGATAACCCCATCCCAGGCTCGGTGGGTATCGGCCACACCCGCTGGGCAACCCACGGGAGTGTCACGGAGCTAAATACCCACCCCCATTTCAGCATGGATGGCAAATTTGCCCTCGTGCACAACGGTGTCGTGGAAAATTTCGCATCCATCCGCGAATTTTTGTCCCTACAGGGGTATGCCTTTTATTCGGACACGGATACGGAGGCCCTGGTAAATCTCATCGCCTATCACTACGCCAAGGAACCGGTAAATGCCGCGAAAGATTGCTTCCTGGAAAGTGTCCGCAAATCCCTTTTGCACGTGCGGGGGACCTATGGCATTGCCGTCGTCTGCCAGGAACGGCCCCGGGAAATGATCGGCGCCCGCAACAGTTCACCCCTCGCGCTCGGCATCGGAAAGGATGAACTTTTTCTTTCCAGCGACGTTGCTAGTTTTACCACCCACACCCGGGACGTGGTATTCCTCAATGACAATGAATTGGTGCACATCAAAAACGAATCCTTCGCCATAACCACGCTGGACCGGGAGGAGGTGGAAGCCGTTCGGCAACAGGTGGACTGGGACACGGTTGCCTCAGAGCTAAACGGCTATCCCCATTTCATGCTGAAGGAAATTTTTGAGCAGCCGCAGGCGTTGGAAAATGCCCTCCGCGGGCGCATCGAAAATGAAGCGGCCACGGCCCACTTTGGCGGATTGAAAATGACCGCCGATGAGCTGCGGGACATCAACCGCATCATTTTTTGCGCTTGCGGAACCGCCTGGTGCGCGTGCCTGGTTGCCGAGTACCTCATCGAGCGATTCGCCCGCATCCCCGTGGAGGTGGAATATGCCTCGGAATTCCGCTATCGGAATGCCCCGCTGGACCCGAAAACGTTGGTCATCGTCATTAGCCAGAGCGGCGAAACCGTTGACACGCTAGCGGCCATGCGGGAGGCGCAACGGCGCGGGGTTCGGGTACTTGCCATTACAAATAGCATTGGATCAACCATTGCCCGGGAAGCCAACGGCGGCATTTATCAACATTCGGGCCCGGAAATCGGCGTCGCATCCACCAAGGCCTTCACGTCCCAACTCTGCATCGCCGCACTGTTGGCCTTACACCTGGGTCGCCTGCGGGATCTATCGGAAGTGGATGGCATGGAAATCATCGGCGCGCTCAAGCAATTGCCAACGCAGGTGAAAGGCATCCTCGACCAGAGCAGCCACATTCAAAAGATCGCCGAACGCTATCAAAATTGTAGTGATATGATCTTTTTAGGTCGGCAAAGCATGTTTCCCATTGCTTTGGAGGGTGCACTAAAATTAAAGGAAATTTCCTACGTCCACGCGGAGGGTTATCCGGCGGCGGAAATGAAACACGGCCCCATCGCCCTTGTCGCACCCCAGTGCCCCGTTCTATGTTTGGCGCACAATGAGGAAAATATTTTCGAAAAAACCCTATCCAATGTGCAGGAGGTGCGGGCGCGAGGTGCCAGAACCATCGTCGTAGCCCGGGAAGGCAGCCCCATCGGCGCCACGGACGATGTCATTTGGATCCCCCCGGCGCATGCGGTAACGAGCTCCATTTTAGCGGCCATTCCCGTTCAACTCTTTGCCTATCATATGGGGGTTCTGCGCGGCTGCAACGTTGACAAGCCCCGGCACCTGGCTAAGTCCGTAACCGTGGAATGAGGCGTGGATTTTTGCTTCTCTGGTGGTTGTGCTTTTTTTATCAAAATGTACCCGGCCATGGCCGGCCGCCCGAGGGGTTTGCTAAATTTAGCAGTTTTCAGGAACTTTTAGACGCCCACCAACGGGAATTTTTGGAGGAAAAAATGCAAGCGACACCGCAACAAACGCCCTTGAAAAAGGGGGAATTCGTTCTCATTGCCATCGACGGGGGCGCCGGATCGGGAAAGACTTCGACGGCACGAACCCTCGCCGAGCGGAACAATTTTGCATTCGTTTCCACGGGGGAGCACTACCGCGTCCTCGCCCGGCACCTGGCTGAAAAAAATATCTCCCCCGGGAACACCATGGCCCTCCGGCGGGAATTGGACGAGCTGCGACCCACCACGCAATTTATCGGCAATCGGGCACATATATCCCTCGATGGCACCATCGCGCCTCCAGAGAAGCTCCACAATGGCGTGATTAATACCATCGTTGCGGATTATGCCCAAAGTCCTCTTTTGCGTGAATTCCTCCACAATTACCAGCGACAGTTACCTCAAGTGGCCCGGACGATCGGCTATGGGGGGCTTGTTGTTGAGGGCCGCGACATGACCAGCGTCGTTTTCCCGGAGGCCGATCTGTGCATTTTCCTCGATGCCGATCCCAAAGCCCGCCAACGACGACGACAAATGGAGGGCATAGCCGATGACATTCACGCCCGAGATACCAAAGACCGCCAGCAACTGCACCAAAGAGATGGCGTGTTATATATCGATTCCACAGAACTTTCTTTGGAGGAAGTACTTCTAATCATTCAAGAGGAAATGCGGAAGATACGTGACTGATTTCTCAACCTTTCCTTCCGCGAAAATGCTAATTGAGGGCATTGCGTTTTTACGACAGGCCAAAATTCACCTACGGAAATCTCCCGTCCAGCGGCTGGGGAAAATTTTTTGTGAATTTGCTTGCCCGGGGGTGGTATGTGCTCCAGTCTGCGGAAAATTTTAAGGAATCCGCCATGGGTCAGCCGAAACGTAAAAACTCGAAACAGCGCAGTCATAAGCGGCGCGGAGCCCATCGCTTCGCGGAGCCCCAGCTGTCCAAGGATAGGGATGGGACGCTTTTTATGCCACACCACGTCAATCCGACCACCGGGATGTACCGTGGCCGACAGGTTATCGAAGTGGAATAGCAAGCTTTAAATTAAAATGGACGCTGCCGGGCAGGTTGTCCTCGCCATCGATGTGATGGGATCGGACCGTGGCGCTGGCGAGGTGCTCGAGGGCATTTATCGTTTTTTACGGCGTTCCAGGTGCGATTCCGTGCGAATTGTCGCCATCGGAGACCGGAAGGTTTTGGACCCAATCGTTAATGCCCGTCGGTTCGCCCAGTTTCGGTCTCTGCTTACGGTTTTCCACGCCGGCGAAACCATTGGCATGGAGGAGTCGCCCACAAAAGCCATCCGTCACAAAAAGGATGCGTCCATGGTGCGGGCCGTTGAGCTCGTGCAAAGGGGCGATGCGGACGCGGTCCTGAGCTGTGGAAACACGGGGGCATTGGTGGCACTCGGGACCATCCGCCTGCGACCAATGGCACATTTGGAGCGTCCCGCCCTGGGTGCGGTTATTCCGGCATTGGAAAGCCGGTTTGTTCTCCTGGATGTCGGCGCCAACCCGACCCCAACGGTTCGCCAAATGGTGCAAAACGCCCTGCTCGGGTCCCACTACTGTCGTACGGCCATGGGCCTCCAGTCGCCACGCGTGGGGTTGCTCTCCATCGGCACAGAGGAGGGCAAGGGAAATGAACTGGTGCAGGAAACCCATGAAAAATTAAAAAAATTGGATGGTATCATCCGCTATGTGGGACTCGTTGAAGGATTTCAGCTCTTTTCCGGGGACGTGGACGTGGTCATTTGCGATGGATTCGTTGGCAACGTCCTGCTGAAGGCCATGGAAGGACTCGCCAGCCATCTTAAAACGTATTTAAAAAAGGAGCTGCTTAAAAACGTTTTTCGAATTTTCGGGTGCCTTTTTCTTAGCGGGGCCATCCGTAACATCGGCGGAAAATTAAACCCAAAGCGTTATGGCGGAGCACCCCTGCTAGGTTTAACCAAGCCCGTGTTCAAAGCCCACGGTTCCAGCGATCGGGAAGCCATCGAGCACGCCATAACCATTGCCGCTCGCTTCGCTCGCGGCGAATCCTCCCAGCAATTGGAGCGTGACATCGCCCGCGCTGAGGAGGTATTAGCACGATTGGAGAAAATTTGATGAACCCGAAGAAAGTCTTTATCCGCGGAATTGGTTCCTATTTGCCGGAGCGCGTTTTAACCAATCGCGACCTAGAAGCCATGGTCGATACCAGCGATGAGTGGATCGTCTCGCGCACGGGAATTCGTGAGAGACGCATCGCCGCGGACGATGAATTTACCTCAGACATGGCGACACAGTCAGCCCGGCGGGCGTTAGAAGATGCGAAAATGTCCCCCCAGGAGATCGATTGCATCCTGCTGTGCAGCGTCACCTTCGACATGGCTTTCCCGGCTACGGCGTGCATTGTTCAAAAAAATTTGGGAATTTCCAGCTGTCCTTGCATGGACATCGAAGCCGGCTGTTCCGCGCTGGTTTATTCCATGGAGGTTGCCGCCGGACTGCTCCAGCTGGGACATTATAAAAACATTCTCGTCGTCGCCTCGGACAAGTTGACCTCCATAACCGATTGGCAGGACCGCAGCACGTGCGTACTTTTTGGCGACGGATCTAGTGCCATGGTACTCAGCACGGAGGCGTCCAGGGCCCAGGCGGAGCTCGTTGACACACTCCTGCGGGCGGAGGGCAAGGATGGGGAAATTTTGATGCAGCCCGGGGGCGGGTCGCGCCATCCGGCGTCCGTGGAAACCGTGCAAAACCGCCTGCACTACTTGAAAATGAACGGCCGCGAGGTCTTTAAGGGGGCGGTCCGTGGGACCGGGGCTGTCTTGAAGGATATTCTCGCACGTAACCGACTTGAATCGGCGGCCTTACAACACATCATTCCCCATCAGGCGAACCAACGCATAATCGATGCCGTTGCGGAGACTTTCGCCATTCCTCTGGATAAGTTTGTCGTCATCCTCCACCGAACGGGCAACATGTCCGCCGGATCCGCCGGGATTGCCTTCGATGAAGCATATCGGGAGGGCCGATTCGCGGAAAATGATCTCATAGCCTTTGCAACCTTTGGCGCGGGAATGACCTATGCGACCGCCCTGTTGCGATGGTTGGCCTGAATTGGTCTTGAGTCACACATTCTTTACTCCAGCGTGAAAGGCCATGGCAAAAAAAATCCATCCGACGGCAATCGTTGAACCTGGTGCGCAGCTGGGGGATGGGGTGGAAATCGGAGCCTATGCTTTCATCGGCAGCCATGTGGTTCTGGGCGACGGATGTTCCGTGCACCACCATGGGACCGTTCAGGGCAACGCCGTATTGGGAAAAGAGAATGAAATTTTTCCCTTCGCCATGATCGGCGGGAGGACACAGGACTTAAAGTATCGCGGGGGAGATCCACCCCTTCACATTGGCGATCGCAACACCTTCCGCGAATTTGTCAGCGTCCATTGTGCGACTTTTGAAGAAGTGGCGACGACCATCGGGGACGATAACCACGTCCTTGCCTATGCCCACATTGCTCACGAGTGCACGCTCGGGAACCACATTATTATTAGTAGTCAGGCGGTTCTGGGCGGACACGTGCAAATTGACTCATTTGCCAACATCGGTGGCGCCTCCGCCATTCATCAATTTTGCAAGGTGGGAGCCTATGCCATGCTCGCCGGTGGTTCCGCGCTGGTGCAGGATTTGCCACCGTACATGCTCGCCGAGGGAAATCGCGCGCGCATTCGCGCCTACAATAAAATTGGTCTGCAACGCAATGGATTTACGGAGGACGAGATTGGCCAGGTACGCCATTTATTTCGAATTTTATATGAAAACAATTTAAACGTAGCTGATGCCATAGGCGCCATTAATTGCGAGAATCAGGTATCCGAGAAAATTAAGCAGCCGGTTTTAGATTTTTATGCCACTTCTTCGCGCGGGATAGCCAATTAGGTGACAATAGAGCCTCTAATGATATTTTCGTAAAAATTGCCCTTGACATGGCGGTTATTATCATTTGTCCTCGTGGTGTTTATGGGCGATATGGCAGAAAGCATTAATGTTACATTTTCCGTCGCAATCGGCAAGGCTGGGAAGTCGCATTCCGGTAAAGCGAGGAAAGAGCAGAAAGTGTGAAAAATTTCTACATCTGGAAATGAATCGCACCATGATATCCACGTGTGATGGGTAAGTTGTTCTGTTATAGTTATTTGTTTCATTTTTTGTATAAAAGTGCGACTGATGATGGTTTATCCGTGAAATTTTATTGTTTTATTTTCTGTATTCTATAATATCGGACGGAGTTATATATGGGTGGCACGATAGAGGCAGGTACTAGGGCATCGTTACAGCATTTTCCCGAGGTAAGCGCCCGAGCAGTTGAAGGCGCGGAGTCCGCAAGTGTCCTCGAACAATATACATCGGCCGTGAACGGTGACAATAAGAAAGAGCTCGAGAGGCTGCTTGGGGCATGCGGGTACCCAAACTCACCCATGCTTGAGGTTGTAAGACGGCTTGAACAAATTGTGCCATGTCTTTTGCCGAATCATTTCACGGAAAAAGATGGCAGCTACGCGTGGGCGGAACTGATTCATGAGAAAGGAGAATTTTTCGCAAGCAGTGACTGGAAGGAACCATCCCATAAAAGTGGGCATGCAACTTATCTTGGAGTTACCCCTGGTGGTACCAGCGGATATTTCAATGTCACACTTTACAATCTCGGAATGGGAATTGCTCCCAATTTTATGGATAATGTAAAAGCTCCGTGTGCGGTGAGTCTCAGCTTGTCGACAAAGGATGCAAATGCCGTGCTTCGATCCTTTGCCGTTCTTGGTGAAGGCAATGTGAGCGAGCAGGTCGCGAACTATTTTTTAACTGGATTTTCCACCGGGGAAGTTCCTATATTGGTAGATGATGATACTGGTGTCGCAAAATCAAATCTGAATACAGATAGTGTCCCTACGGATCTTACAATCATTAAGCACGCTCCACATTACCCAATGGGATCCGCGGTACTTGCAGATATTCAAACATGCGGGAATTGTACAGCCGCATCGCTGGAAGCCCTAGTCCGCCACCTTGTAGTAGAACTTGGCATTAAAGCTGGGTATAATGCAGCCGAGAATGAAAATTTAATTAATTTAATATTTCTTTTTGTGCGGATGCAGATACTCAACAAGACGCTTATGGATCTTCAAGGGCATAACGCCGATCCAAGTTATGCCGCATGTGCACAAGCGGTTAACCTCGAATTTCGGACACTCGAACAGCAATTTAACGCATTAAAGCACCTTATTCGCGACGGCGAAATCCTTCGCGACTATGAAGCGAAATTATGCAAAATTAGAGAAGAAGTCATAGCTGTATTGCAAAATATTGTCTATGAAGGCAGAGTCATAAGTGCCGATCGCTCGAAGGCGATTGCTCCTTCCGAAATTCTCCCATGTATCCCCGAAGTAGCAGACGCGACTGCCGCCGGCGTCGCACTCGCTAAAAGTTCAGTTAGCGATTTTTGCGAATACATCGATGCGGCTCGTAGTGCCCTATCGAAAGCGGACGTCGATCCGGAGGAATGTTGGTTGCGTGTGGGGGACGTGTTAAGAAAATTCAGCACAGGAGTGCCCAGCTTCGGTGGCGAGGGACAAGACCGGGTTGCCGCCGATGCCTTAAAGTTTGTACTACTCCATCCTAGACTCCCATTGGAGGCATTTACCGGGATGCTGAATACGAAGAATTATGCCAATGAGAACGAATTGTGGAACTATCTAGAACAAATTGTTCATGTCAGTACATTTTTTAGTCGAAATCTCCAGCCAGACGTTCGAAACGGTTCGCCGGAGGACGAAAATCTTTTTTTAACCCTTCAATTCATGTGCGTGGCCACCTTTCGGCAGATGTCCGAGAATCGTCAGGCTGCGATATGCCGTCGGCTGGGCGGCCGCTATGACCCTTTTGTTTCGGGATGTTTGGCCGTGAAAGTCCCGCCAATTGATCCAAATCGCGACTATGTCGTATTGCCTGAGGTTGATCGCCGTCGGGCAGAATTGAAATTGCTTTGCAGCTCAACGTCGGAGACGTCGGAAGCAGTCTACTTAAACGACAAAATGACCTCCGATGCCGTTACATCTGCTTTAAAGCCGATTGAAAAATCCGTGGAGTCTATACTTAATGGGGACGGGAATTGTTTCACCCAATATTCAACAGCAGTGGATGAAGCTTTGCAGGCTTTAACTGCTGCCGATAAGACGCAGGAAAAAATTTTAAGTGAAATGTTCACGCGGAGACAATTGGTTCAGCGCGCGCGCGAAAAAGAGAATAAAATTCAAGCACTAAAGGCCCTTGCGAGTGAATGCGAAACAGAAATTAAAAATGTTACAGACAAGAAGACGCGCAGCGAAAGCTCGTTAGACGATCTTAAAGCAGCCATTGATGATGCTGAAACAAAGTACAAAAATGCAAAAACCAAGCGAGAGCAATATGAGACTGGCGGCTACAAGAGTGCACACGACGAAGTTGTACAAGCAGAAAGAGCGCTGTCGGATTTTGAACGTGACGTTACCGCGCTAAATGACCTCCGATCAAAATCGAAACAACTTTTTGAGAATGTGCAAAAAATCGATGTAGAAATAAGCAGACTTGACGCGTTAATTTCTGACACAACAAAAAAATTGCCTGGGGCCCAAAAAAACCTCGAATACAAAAAAGAGATTGCCGCTGCTGCAGAGACGACGCTCAAGAAGGCGGAAACGAACTATGCCGCTGCGAAAGAAAATGCCGACAAGTCTACTGGGGATGTTCTTAGAAAAGCCGCAGACGATGCGAAGGAACGCCTGGAGGGCGCGCAAAAAAAATTTAATGATTGCAACTCGGATGCTCAAAAAGCAGATACAGAGGTTAAAGAGTTGCAAGACAAACTCAATCAACTGAATCAAAAGCTAGAGGGTGAAAAAAATCATAAAACAGCGGCTGAGAACCAGGTCAAAACGACGCAAGATGAGATAGCGGCGTTAGTGAAGAGGCTTGACATAGCTAATGAAAACGACGATGCAGGAATTGGGAAACGGCGCAATGCTTTAACTGATAAGATGAATGCATCTAAGGGTAAATATAATGAAGCAATAACAACGTTGGGCAAATTTAGGGAAAACGAGCAAAAGCTGAAGCAGGAATACGATACTGCTGTGGGCGATCTTAGGAATATGAACGAGTTCATCGCGACGCTCCAGGCGAGAATTGATCAATTAAGCGAATTGACGAAACGCATTAACGGTGAGGTAATACCGAAAATTAGGAAATGGGACGATCCCGCCTCCAACGCCGTTACTCAAGCGATGGGTGAGTTGGCCAAGTTGCGGAGTGACTACGTGATGCTCGCCCGGCAAAAATTCCTATTCATGGCGATGATAGGCGAATATATGCCCGGTAGTGGCGGGAGTACATTTTCCGCCATGAATGCCGGTTCAAATGCTTGTGGCTCGCTCGTTGACGGCCTGGCGGCAAGGGTTAGGAGGCGAACCGATGCGGATCGAAATAAGGAAAAAATCAATTGCGCAACATTGCATGATGCGGTAAATAGTGCATTAAGCGATGGGGTGTTTGATCGCATATATAGTTTTGATGAACTTAATAGCATTACGAGTGATAACAGTGTGTTTATTGCCGCGGGAAAATTTTCCTACACTAGCGAAATAAGTAAGAAGTGGTTTCCCGAAGAAGATTATGATGCTTTCAAAAAACTTCCCCCTTGTCCCAAGGACCTTCGCAATAAAAGCAGCATCGAAGCACAAGACCATGCATCCATGCAACGGGTTATTGATGAATTGACGAAATTTGATCTAAATGACACGGGCAAGCCTCATGACACAGGCCCCATCCTAACAGAGATATTCGGCGAGGGAGCTATACCAACCGTGAGCGGTGTTCGTGCGAATCAGCAGCTCGCGGAGCATTTTAAAACATTCCGAAAGAATGCAGATGCCGTGACTTGCAATTTTGCCTTAGGGTACGGCCTCACGAAAGGCAATCCAGGTTCCATTGCTCAGACGCTTCTCAGCGCACCTGGCAGCCAGTACGGCGCCGTGTATACTCCGAGCGTGGGCCCCATGAATGTGACCGGACTTGGCGATTTCGCCAAGTGGGTGCATATTTTAAGTGGCATAAACGTCGATATCTGTAATGGTCGTAACAATTTTACTCTGAAATCAGATCCGGATAATGCAATTGGCGCTGGATTTCCTGAACAGGCTTGTTCGAATTCGCCACAAGATGCATTGACAAAAGGGGTAAGTCCGCTAAAATTTAACCGGCCCTTCGACGATAGAAGTGGGGATTTTCACATACAAGATGATACCAAATCAGGGCGATTGGCCCACAATGAAAAATTGGCGTCATTGGATACGGACGACTTCCTTGCTAAAATCAAAAAGGTGTGTGTTTTGGATAAAAAATGCCCCCAATTGTCAATAATTTCAATACTGTCAGTCATTGAGAGCAATATTCACCTTCTTGCGCAAAAGCAAGATAGCGGCAAAGCGGATGTTACCAAGATTTTGCAGATTGTCGCAAACGATGCGTGCGCGCAAAGGTGCGCAAACATGAGTCCAGATGGCAGCAAAAGCGTTCTTAGACAGCTCGTGCAACTATTTGAAACTCTGCGGAAGAGCGCTACTACCCAAGAGGTCAACAACCCACTTGTTCAAGAGTACAACATTCAGATGGTTGAGCTATTCAATAATCTTTTTCCAGTCCTTAGTGCTGTAATGGAGATGTGTGCGAAACCAGCGCTAGCGGACCCCGACAGTGAAGAAGATGCGATAAAGATTCTTCTTGAGATGCAGCGTTCGATGCTGAATGTGTTAAAATCCAATACGAGGAATGACGCTTTGACAACGAAAGGAAATGCTGCCATAGCCAAAATGATGGTCCTCGTTGGAGACGTATGCATACGTCATATGGATGAGGCTCGGGTCGAACGTGCGCCGGACGATGCTAACAAAATTTTCGCACTCACGCTTACCGGGATAACGTTGCTCAATGGCGATGCCAGTAGATCTTTCAGGGAATCGCTGGATGTTGGCGGAAGTGTTGACAAAATTTGCAATGAACACATTAAGCATGCCATCGAACTCTTGCGCCACTTTCTGGCAAGAGCTACTGCCGAAGGCAAGAAACGCGCCCAGCATGCGAAGTGGGTGATGTACACAACAATGCTGTTTGTTCAGACGATACTAGAAGATCCCGCAATTGATGGCCCCGCGTTTAAGAGAAGGGCGGAAACTAGGTCGAACAGTCCTGAATTCCCGTCCGCACCTCTGGTAGATGTTGTGTACGATTCATCCGAATCACGCGTTGCCTGTATGGTTAATGGGAAGTTGGAAGAGTTTTTTTCCTTTGCCAATGGTTTGAAAAAAGACGCCAACGTGTCGCACTGCAGTGGAAGCCTGTTAAAAGTTGATGATGTTTTCGCGGGACTTAGCGGCACCGGGCGAATGGCCCTCAAAAGATTTTTCAAATTCGCCGACAGTTCGCAGATCAAAGTTGTCCGCGATGGCACACAACAGATCTGCGAACTGCTCGATGGGTCGTACGCGGGCCGCTGCGTTACCGTAAACGAAACGCCTCTGGATGCGTCCTCAATTGTTCAGATGGACGGGTGGACTTTTTGCGAGACCGGCCGTGATAAGGCGGTGTGTAAGATTTTAGAACAAGGAGTCATCTGGGGCAAAAAGGAGTCCGATGGTAGCAATGTGTATAAGGTTTTCCTCGACGATAAATCACCCGATTGGGAAAAGCCGAACTTTAAGATGCATACCACAGGAGAGTCGTACAAGATTCTTTTTCGCGACACGGATGGAGAATATCGCGAGGCATACATTTCGAAGCTTTCAGATGTTGGCATGAACGTCGAAGGACTCGGGAATTTGGAGTGTATTTGCATAGCCACTACCCATGGATTGCCTGGCAAGATCATGGTCCCCAGCATTATTTTTAATGGGCGACCCTTAGTGTTAGAGCACGATTCCCAAACCTCACGGTGGTGTGTTGCTGGGATCCCTGGTTATCACGTTGCGAGTAGCGATGAAATACGCAATGCTGGTGCGGATATTAAACTGCGCGAGCCTTTCCCCCTCCTGCTGGCATCGGCTTTAACTTTGATTTCAGATAACATACAATCGGGTAGTAAAAATGTGCCTTTGCGCCACTTGGTTGTTCCGTGCCTTGAGCAGAATGTGAAAGATTATAAGTTTGATGATTGCACGCCTGACAGACCTATTCCCGAACGAAAAGATATGTCTGGCTTTAAGGCATTCGATGCGGCAAGTCTAAAGACCGCTCATAATGCATACAAGCAACGGCAACTCTTTGCATTTACGAGCCAAGACGGAAGCATTTCCCTTGCGGATTCCGAAGGGGCAATTGACGCAATTCTGCAGCGTATTGTCGGGATACATACCTTGCTTTTATGTCGAAAATACGATCAAGCAATGGCACTGCTGCGGGGGCTGCGCCAAGAGGCCGTTTTGCCCAGTGGAGAAATGGGAGATACAGTGCGTCGCGTCTTTGCCGAAGCCATCCTAAGCGTCAGAGATATGAGTCCCACTGCCATGGCCATTAAATTTGTAATGCTCGAGGCATGGCACACGTTGGATGGATGCGGCCCAGGCGTTAGCAAATACCTATTTCAGACCCTGCCAAAGCAAAAAAAGTTTCAAGGGAACAGTTCAGATGTGGCCGATGAAGAATGCGTTGCAATCTGCGCGAACTCGTTTTTACGCGGCCTGGAAAGCAATGTTGAAAACGCTGCGTTCATAAGCACGCTCGCGGGATTGGCATGGGGGAAAGATCAGGCCGTTCGCACGCTCGAAAAGTCTTATGAGTTGTTGGTAAACTACTTCCACGGGAGTTCAAAACCAGAACCGCTCGATTCAAATGCCATGTCCCATATTAATCAATGGCAGGACCGGAGGTGGCTAAACGTGGTGAACTGTTTGACGCGTTCGTCATGGCCTTGTCAGCCACCGGAACGTCAAGTGGCGCCGTCGGAAGCCTCACCCAAAAATTGGCAGGGTAGTGAGTGCGCCACGATTCTGGCTGCAGCGGCAAAGATTTTCGGAGGAATTTCTACCAAATTTGGGAAAAGCGCCCCGAAGAAGACAATCGAATTTACTGCTCAAGACCTTGAAGATGCGGCAAAGCAAAAGGCCTATGACCGGATGCGTGAGGAATTAGACATGGGCAAAAGGCGCATGGCAGAAAGAGATACTTACGTCCCCTTGAATGTCTCTACGGCATACGGTAGGTATAAAGAATTTGCCGACAACACTCAAACTTTGTATGACCAAATGAAGCATAAGGAAAAATTGCTTCGAGAAGAAATAGCCAATACAATCACTTGGACCAATCCATGTGACATTGATGTTGATGCCGCAACTGTGGTGGTCCTTACCTACAAGCCAACGGCGGATGGCAGATATTATTTTTTTCCGCCGACGAAGTCGTCTGGTATGGGATTTCGAATCCCGGCAGAATCATTTGATTCTTTTAAAGAGAATTGCAGGGCACTGGCTTGTGTGAAGATGGTTGAAAGCAAGTGCGCCGAAGCCCAAAAGTATTCTCAAATTATAACATCACAAGATAGTACCGAGGCAGATAAGCGTATAGCCTACGAAAATATGAATCGGTCCGCAGCTCAGTTTGAGGAATTTTGCAAAGGCACACTTGGTTATGTAGGGGAAGCCCTGGGAAAGTCTCTTCCGATGGATGCTATTTTGTGTTTTGGATTGGAACAAGGAATCGTTCCAACCAAAGAGCAAGTCGGAATATTACAGGACTTAGCGGAGGGTAAATATGTAACCTTCAAATTGATGATGGGGGGCGGAAAATCGTCAGTACTTGCCGCGCTTCATTCCTATGCGCAATCGCTGAACGGCATGCTTCCGATCATCGCCTGTGATAAGACTCAATTCACTCAGGCCCAGGGTTTTTGGAAGCCATTTGAAAAACGATTCGGACAGGAAGTTTATGTAATGAGTCCGTCGCGCATACAACTACAAAACTCGGACTTCCTTAAAGGCCTCCTCGACAAGATGAGGGATCTTAGATCGACCCAAGGAATTTTTCTTACGGAAACGAGTTTTTTTTCGAAACTCGAGCTCGAGATAGCTGAAGTCCTTGCGGCTCAATCTACGATCGCCAACTTAGTCAGGGAGGCGGAAGAGATTGCCGGCGAAATTGATTCAGTTATTAGGATAATGCGGGCAAATGTGGCAAATCTTAGCGAAGAAGGGCCATCAGAAGATGAATATATGCAAAACGCAAGAGACATATTGATGCAGAAATCAAGAAAACTAAATCGCATAAAAGCCGATATTATCAGGCTTGGAAATACTGCTGAGTACGAAGAGCGATTTGCTCTTCTGATTGCGATAAAGAAATTCCTCAAAGAGTATGGGTATGCGAACTTTGATGAAGTTCATCTGAATTTAAGTTCAAAGCAGGAGGTCAATTATCCGTCAGGTCGCCAGATGGCAATCGCGGAGGACTTAAACAACGACGTTGCAAGCCTTTTTAAGATAATAGCAGAGGTGGATGCTATAGATAAATGCAAAGGTGGACTTTTCGGGTTTACTAATAATACACAAGCCCAGCGGACCAATGATGATTATCAGCGGAGCATCGAGGAGCTGAATCGGCGTCTTTTGCAGTGCAAACTAACGACAAATACGTCTATGCTCGATTTTTTAAATAAATATGATATCAGTGTTCAGATGTTCTTCGGTATCAATTCTGGGAGATTAGATGCTGACGGGGTCGTTAGGATGGTACAAAAAAACGGAGATAAGAACGATATAATCGCACTTAAACGTTGGATGACATGGGTTGATGTAATGAAGAGACTCGAAACGGCTTGCCACAATGAAGTAAACCGCAAGATGGGTCTCACCATGCGTACCCCTGATGGGCCGCCGGTGATGGTTCCGTTCATAGCCTCCATGACGCCATCCGCAAATGATTTCGCGAATTTGATGGAAAAGGTAGTTAATTTTTTTATACAGGCATCCGTCGCGGAACGTGGCTATTTTGAGCCATTTGTCCCTAAATTAGTTGAGATCTTCAAAGATGAAATGGCGATACCGATCGCAAAAGAAGTGATTGCCGGAAGGACGAACGAATCCGGATCTGCATCAAAACTTTGTGTGACCGTATTGGGTCGGTCTTTCGACGAAGTCTCTATCGCAATAAGGCATAAGGACTCAAACCCGGATGAGTACAACGCGTGCATGGAAGGAATCATCCAGCATCTTGCGAAAGATGATTCTGCGAGAATCACACTTTTTCAAATAGGCAGTAAATATAGCAATACCTACAATAAGGCCATGCATACGGATGGGTGTAATAGTGCAGTTGCCTTGTTCGACAAAAAGATTGTGGCCTGCAGCGGAACCATATCGGACGTTAATACACTCCCGCGGAGAATACGGGATGGTTTCAACCCACAAGGCGGTGTTGAGGGGAGTGTTCTCCTAAAATTACAAAATGATCTTAGTGCCGGAACATCGAGAATTTGTGTTATCAAAAATTCAAACGATACTAATGAACGAAATGTTTCAAACGATGGTAATGAGCCAAATGTGGAGGATCTCTTTGAATCCGTCCCGTTTGGTCGCCGCAGGGATGTGCGCGTTGTCATAGACAGGGCCGGTGTATTCAAAATAAAAAAAACAGATGAAATTCTGAAGCAGTATGCCGCCGAGTTAGAAAAATATGGCTCTGGTGTTGAGTGGATTCTCTTTGGGGATGCCACTAAGGGATTTATGGCATTCAATATTAAAGAAGGCGGATGTAAATGTATCATCGGCATCACCGCCGCCGACCTAAGAGGTGCGGGTATTGATCCGGACAAGTGTGCAGCCTTTTTGTCCGAAAGACTTGCGACTGGGACAGATGCCCAATTTTTTCCTGGCGCTTGTGGAATTACAACGGTGGACCCTGGAACAAATACGCCCGAGGAATTGGCACAGGCTGTGATGCGATTGCGCCAATTTTTCGCTGGACAACACATGTGCTTGGCCGTGGTCAATTGCAAGCGGTTACGGCAAGATTTTTTTGATCTTCCGCAGGAAGAGCGACTAGTTCCAATTCTCGAACTTATGGCACAAAATGAGGGAGAGTATAATAAAGGTGCAGTGCTGCAAGCCCAGATCAATGAATTAACCTCTATGTTTAAGTTATTGGTCACCGATGCAATTATGCGTATGGGGTACCAGGATGCGGCCGCAGTTAGATGCGCTTTTGATAGATTATTTACACGGGAAATAATCATCGACATGATTGCGCAAAATAGATATAGTAATAAACTCATACCAGGTTATGAGATTTTACGAGCCCACGGAGACCACCTGATCGGGTTGTTCCGAAGCATTTTCCAGTCGTGCAGCAGTGAGCCATGGGTTGCGCCCATACGGGAAGCATTCATTGAATTTACGCGTCCGCCCAGAGAGGATGGAGATACGGGCGGGTGTTATTACCAATTCCTCAATGAGGCACAAGAGCTACTCAGGGGGTTGATTTACCCGGCGAACACGGGCAATAACGCCACACCCAATGCGGAATTGGAGCAGCAGGTGGAAATGTTCATGGAAACTGAGGTAAACGTGCTTATGCATACCACCCAGCAACAAAATCAAATGCAAGATCTTGCGTGCCAGTTGCAGGCGGCAACAACGAATTTTGACTGTTCGAATGTGCGCGAAAAGGTAACATGGGACATAGCAGGCGGCTTCACAAATGGAGAAATGGCTGATAAAGTTTCACCTGATATGTTCGAGTGGACTGGGGGCGATGGAATCCCTAATCCTGGCCAACTCATAAAAAGGCTGTATATATCCCGGAATTGGTATCAAATCATGGAAGGTCAGCAGCCTAAATGGCCATTCGCCAAAGCAGCCCCGGCAAGGTTTATTCTCGTTGACAGACAAGGGAACGCTTGTATTATGGATGAATATGACGTCAGTCCGTACATGCAGCGACCATGGGGCGAGGGGGATCCTGTGCTTTTTGACCTGTCCACTGGCACCGCGATTGTCGGAGATCCTCAAAGCGTGCCTAATGCTCAAGACGCGATTAACGAGGGCTTATTATTTGCGGGAATGTTTAGTTTGATCAGTTCGGGTTGGCTTAAAGAAAGGTTTATGCCAGGCGCCAGAGATGGTAGGTTTACGCCGGAGGCAATGGCAGTTTGTGTGTATCTGATTGAATGTGAGAATAAACATCGTCGGGATGAGGGTCTCGCCGACATGAACGAGGATGAACGCGCCTCGATTGCTGGGTTGTTCTCAAAGGACCATACTGGAGAGTGCGACGGAGGAGAGATGTTACCGTATTTCTCTAGGCCAACACTGGGAATAGATACCGCCGTAATTGCGCCGTGGGATCATCACTCCGTTGTTGCCTTTTTGACGCAATCGGACGGAACAAACACACTTACTCGCGATAACGTTAGGAGTATGCCTGGGTCCGTACTGAATAAACTTCCGCACGATATTTTTGTATGGTTATGCGTACATTTTGCGGGGCAGATCCGCACATCAGAATTGAATTCGGAACGCCTTTTAGTTTACGATATGCTTCGCGTTGGAGGTCGACAGCTTACAGACCCGACGGAGGTCGCGGACCAACTGGTCAATGCCGCCAAGGCATTTAACGAATTCTCGAGTATGAACTTTGAGCAAAATAATCCACTTGCATATCTGCAGGAAGGCATTGGCAAACAAATGAGACATGCCGTTAATGTGTTTAAGTGCGGAATTATGAACACAATGACTAATGCGGTAAACATGCACATGTTTGACGTAAGTCCTAACTTGCGATTATGCATGGATGAACAGTGCGTTGTACGCGAAAGATTTATTGATGCGCTTAGCGAGGAACTTGAAAATTATAGATTCGATTCCCAAAGTATGACCATGGATGCCGCGCAAGAAATTGCAGAACAAATATTCAACCATATATGCGCTGACTTTGTGCCCCAGTGCCCTCCTGAACAGATTGCGGACGCCACACGGTACATGCGCATAACGATCGAAACGCTTTGGCGGGAAGGACTCGTAGGAGAGTTAGCTAGTGCGATCGAGATGGATAAGTCGATCGCCCGGGTAAGACAATCCTTTGTTTGGACGAGAAAGGTCAAAGCATTTCTTGCGTGGGCGTTTGTATGTTTGCTTCTCGGGTTTCCGCTCTTTTTTCGATATAATGGATCATCCTTTGATAAACTTCTGCGGCATCCAATTTTTAAAAGTAGAGAACTTAATTATTTGAAATGGCGCATATCAGACTTAAACGACCCAGACAGATGCGTCATTATAAGTATGCTCGAGGACATCGTCAAATCTATAAAATCCAATGAGTCGAGTACCGTCAGCGTCGACGATACGCAAGCATCGCCCGTAAAATTTAATGAAATAGGCAATCTCACTGAAAAAAGTGTGGCCATTCCCACATATACTAACTTTGCCCAGGTGCTGACTGATTGTGAAACTCTTAAAGAGAGTAATAGTCTTGCGGAATACAGCAGTAAACTTACGGGTATAGTTAACGCGCTTGGTTGAGTCGCGGTATGAGCCGGAGGACAAAATCATTTGGCAGGGCTTTTTAATTTATCATCTTGACAAAGTCTTCCCTGCGCTTTCTGAGTTTAATAATTCACGAGAAAACTGCAATGAAATCTTTGGAAGAATGTCTATTGGCGCTTGAGGATAC
>JAIRLM010000028.1 GCA_031259325.1 Puniceicoccales bacterium | reverse complement strand
GCCTCGATTGTTATAAAGCCTGTCACGCATGGTACCATATGCGGCCATAAAACGTGCAACATCGTCAGGATCATTGATGCCAAATTTTCGCAATTCGTCGCCTATTGCCCGCTGTTCTTCGCCAGATTTCTGTAACGCTTGGAGTTTCGATCCCAGTTCTCTTACTTGTTCCAAAAGTTCCATTTTTTGGAGCAGCGCATCTTCGAGCCAATTCATTTCGTGCATCATCGCATCAATGCGTTCTAGGTCTTGTGCGGTTTTAATTTTTTCACTCAACTCTATGAACTGACGCCGGTCCATTGCAACAACAGCCAAGTCCTGAGAATCATTTCCCGAGCTGTGGCGCATCTGCGTATTGAGTATGTGCGCCTGGACGCACAACTCAAAGTGGTTATATATAAGTGGGTCCTTCGTGCGATCCGGCACCTTGCCATCGAACTGCTCAACCACGGCGTCTGTCGCACATTGCTGATCACGCTGCGCCTGTCTTTGCTCGTGGTACTGCCACTGTTCCGTCAGAGGGCGCTCCAACATGTCAATGACCCTTTGTTCATCTGGAAGACGCTTTAACCTCACACCCCTCGCAATTAGTGCGGTGAACGTATCCGGTTTCGATGAGGTGCCTGGCGGTGTCTCTGGCGGTGTTTCTGCCGGTGTTTCTGCCGGTGTCTCTGCCAGTGTTTTTGCCAGTGTTTTTGCCGGTGTTTCTGGCGGTGTTTCCGGCACGTTTGATTTGCGTGCCAATCCTTGAACTAGTTTTGTGATGCCGTATCCCGCCAGTCCTCCACCCAAAATAGCTGCGGTCCCAACAGTAGCGCAGGCCAATGCAATGCCCGCAGTTCCTCCACACAACATGCTAGCATGTGCTAAAAATAGGGCCATTACACCCGGGGCAAAAAAGATAGTTGCAGCTGCGGTCGTTGCGGTGACGACAATACCAATCAGCATGCCAGTAACCGTTGGCCATATCCGCATTGCGGATACGGGGACGATTTTTTCGGGGTTTTTGGGACTCATTTTCCCCGCCCCATGGGACGCATCGCCTACATAATTCACTCGTCGTCATTACAACTATGTCCGACGAAATACAACCTTTTTTATGAAAAATTCTTCGCAAATTGAAGAAAATGTTGAACCCAACGGATTAACAAGCGAAACCCGGCGCTGCGCCCAACGTCATTGGAACTTAGAACGCGGGCCGACACGCGTTTCGTATCTTTTGTGGCAAGCTGGTTATGATTATTTTTGTGACCGTACCCATATTGCCGTCTCCGATGGGAGTGCCGTTAATTTTCACGACGGGGGTGATTTTTCCACATGGGCGAATGAGAAAACATTCACTGGCCGCGGACAAGTCCTGGAGACGCAATTGCTTTTCGGTAACTTTCATGTCATCGGCGTCTGGCAAGATGGGATATAAAAATTTCCCCAAAAACCAGGGCCGATCAAGGGTGTGGGTGAAAATGTCTTTGCCGGAAATGGCAAACAGATCTCCTTTCGTGCATCCGCATATTACGCCGTTGGCATCCACTAAAATTGCGCCATCGGCCGTTTTTTGCTCAGCCTCCGCCTGCGCCAAAAAAGTTCCCAATTTTCCAATGGTATATCGTTCCAACTGCAAAATTTTATCGCCGAGGGGGAAATGTTCCAGGGATACGAGTGATGCATTGGCCGATTCATCCCTCGAAAGGACCTTGGCGAGGATGATTAGTGACGGTTTGGTCGCGTGGCCACACTCGACTTTAACCGGTTTTTCCGCCGGTTTCACCTCTCCGTCGAATTCCCCTGGGGCGGCTTTTTTTTCCTGTTCACCGCTCTCCGCATCCGAACAGGTACAACGGCATGGATTAGCTCCGGTGCTGATGATGAGTGTCAGAAGGGCATCATCACCGTTGAATTTATTCATGTCATAGGTACTTGCCAAAGCCTCCTTAACATCGCCCGCCGGCCATGGAAACTTCATCTTCAGTTCGGCGGCAAATGTCTTGAGGTATTCCAGCCGTTCGTCCAGGTGGAAAAATGTCCCCTCGCGGCAAACGAAGTGCTCCCGGATGCCCCTACCGGACAAAAAACTATCATCCAAAATGGAAATTTTTGCGTCCCGTTCCGCGTATAGAGCACCGTCAATGTAAACCTTCATCGCTTAGGCCAATGTTAGCCCCGATGGGGAAAATGAAAATACTTTTCCTATCTTCCGGCAAACATGGATCGAATGAGGTCATCGGCAGTGGTTTCCGATGGTGTTTGAGTCTGCAATCCGGCCGTCATAAACTGGACAATTTTTTCCAATTCTCCGATAAGATCGACGTCATGCTCCTTTTGAAATTCCTCCACCCGGCCGTCGAGCTCTTCCGCGGTCATGGAGGTGAACTTATCCAGTGCTCGGGTAAAAGATTCCTGAATCTTACCCTCTCGAGCCATTTGGGCAAGTATCTTGAGCATCATATATTTCTGCAGGGCCTCCGGATCCCCGGCGCGCTCTTCGGCAGAAATTTTTTCTGCCTCCTCATTCCAGGAGTCCGCGACTTCCCGCGCGACATCGTCGCCTTTCCCGTTCATGGCACCTATTCCATCGCCAACAGCCTATCACGCAAACCAGAAATTCTAATTGCCGCAATAGCAGTCTTAAATTCCGCGGTCCATGCGGGGGAGAAATGGCCTAAATTAATCCTTTACGAGCTTGGCGGTATGGCTAAATGTCTGGATGAGATTTAGAATTCGTGCTGATTGTCTGGAAGCGCTATGGCGCACAGGACGGATGGTGCACGTAAATGGTTTAAGCAAATCGACATGATTATCCCGAATGAACAGCTCTCGACCCTTTCGCAGCTTCCACAGCGGGTCGCAAAAGGATTGTTGCATCAAAAATACCGTCACCCCATCTGAAAGAAGCATACCATCGAGAATTATAGTCGCACGTTCTTTGGGAGGTGGGCTTTTTGTTTTGCGGGAAAATCACTTATTAACCATTTTTATGCCAGCGGTGCAAATTCTGAGGGATATCGGCATCGCCAACAATTTTTTGAAAATCTTGTAACAGAACTCTTGCGCCGTAAGAACTTATCCCCACCCTTGGCGTACATGGAGCGCTTCTTTGATAAGCCGGATCTTGGGAAATTGGTCATTCGGGTTGTTTTAGGGCTTATTACCGCTTGGTATGGGGTTAAAATGTTAGGCGGCGGCCGGTCGGCGATTGTCATTTTAGACCGTCCATTTTCTCTGTTCACCCTGACACTTGAGCCGCGGGTTTGGATTCTGCTCATCGCCGTGGTTTACGTGATTACAGGCATATTATTCATGGCTGGATGTCTTTTCAAAACTTGCTGCGCGGCGCTTACGGCGACTGAATTGATCCTCATCCGGCAGTCTTTTTTCGTTAAGCCCGATGAGGTCGACTTGCTCATACTGCACACAGTTTTAGCCGCCGTTTACTTTGGCTTTCTCTTCATACAGGCCGGGCGATTTTCCGCGAATTCCTAGGGTCATTGACTGGCACCTTTTCGGGGAGTATGGCGGCTTGCAGTGTTCCGCGCAGGCAATAATTGGCGCAAAGAAACCAACATTTGCTTTATCGGCTGCGCCATCTTCATGGTCCATTGCTACCCTAACGATCCTAAAATTTTTCGCGATTTTTCGAGTTTGGTACGGTTTTCCTCAAGGAGTGCCCTTGCGCCGGCGATGACTTTTTCCGGGGCGTTGGCGAGGAAGTCCTTATTATTCAGCTTTGCCTCGTTGCTGGCGATATTGCGTTCCAGGACTTCAATTTCCCTTCGCAAACGTTCCAGCTCTTGGTTGTTGTCGACGTTATTCGGCACATCCATGGCAAAAATTCCCCAGGGAGTTAGCGTTGCCGGGAGGCCTTGCAGGGAATCCGCGGCAGTCAATTTCCCAAGTCCACACAAGGAGCACAAAAAGAAACGATATTTTTCTATGGCAGATTCTTTATTTTCCGATTGATAATAGACATCCAACTGCGTTTGTGAAGCCAGGCCGAGGGACGATTTGTGGGCACGAATAATGGCAATTGTCTCCCGCAATTCCGCGATTGTGGCGATATTGTCCGATGAAATGGGTGCAATTTTCTTCAGTTGTTCGGCGTTTTGCAGGGGGGTGTTTTGGATGAATTTTTCCCCGTCGTCGTAGCCCATGGTGTGCCAAAGTTCCTGTGTGACAAAGGGCGTAAAGGGATGAAGCAGTTGCAAATAATGGCGCAAAATTATATCCTGCAGCGTTAAAATATGCGCCCGCTGGGATTCGTCCCGGCGCATGCGAATTTTGCACACCTCCACGTACCAGTCGCAGTAATCGTCGCGGAAAAATTTTTCCAGGCGCTGCACGGCTCCATGGAATTCATACTGACCAATGGCAGATTCCTGTTGCTCGGTTAAATCGATGAGACTCCGCAGGATGGCCTCATCTTCCGCGGTCATGCGCCCCGTATTAAGTACGTGCGGTTCCTTGAGTTTTCCCTGCAAGACGCGGAATCGGCAGGCATTCCAGAGTTTAGTACAAAAATTACGCCCCTGCTCCAGGCATCGGCCATCGAAGAGCACGTCCTGCCCTTGGGGAGCGATGGAAAGCAGGCCCAGGCGCACGCCGTCTGCTCCGTATTGGCCGATGAGGTCCAGTGGCTCCGGGGAATTTCCCAAACTCTTGGACATCTTCCGCCCCTGGCTGTCACGGATGATTCCCGTAAAATATACCGTGCGAAATGGAACGATTTGTTCCAGATCGCCTTCCAGAAAGGCCAAGGACATGATGATCATGCGGGCGACCCAGAAGAAAATGATGTCCGGACCCGTAACCAGCGTGGCCGTGGGATAGAAAAAATCGAAGTGGTTCCGCACCATTGCTTTTTCGTCCGGCCATCCGAGAGTGCCCAGGGGCCAGAACGCCGAGGAAAACCACGTGTCCAAGACGTCATTGTCCTGTACCCAGTTTTCCGGATCCGCCGGTCCGCTCAGGGAAACATGCCAATTGGCCGGATCCCGCCGGTCACAATCCCGCCGGTACCACACGGGAATGCGATGTCCCCAAAGCAGCTGCCGGCTGATGCACCAGTCCTGAATATTGTCCAACCAATGTAGATAGGTTTTTTCCCAGCGGCGTGGAAAAAATTGGATAATCCCACTCCGGACCGCCTCTTTTGCCCGTTCAACACAGGGATAGCGGAGGAACCATTGGTCGGACAGGCGCGGCTCGATGGGCACGCCGGAGCGCTCGGAAATGCCAACGGAATGTTCGTAATCATCCGCCGCCAGAAGTAATCCGCGTTCCTGGAGCATTTGCACCGCCTTTTCCCGCGCGGCCTCCCGCGTCAGTCCACATAGCTCCGGCCCGGCCAGTTCATTCATCCGTCCGTCCGGGGTAAGCACGTCAATGGCTGCCAATCCGTGCCGTTGTCCCACAGCGAAGTCCACGGAATCATGGGCTGGCGTAATTTTGAGAGCTCCCGTGCCAAAATCTCGCAAAACGGCATCGTCGCCAATGATGGGAATTTCCGCCTCCGGAAAAGGCCTCCGGGCGTGCTTACCGATAAGATGCTGATATCGCGGATCTTCCGGGTGTACCGCCACGGCAACGTCCCCGGGAATGGTTTCCGGCCGAGTGGTGGAGATTTCGATGTGACTCCCCGGATTTTCCACAATTTCGTAGCGCATGCGGTAAAGTTTGCCCTTCTGCGTTTGCATGAGCACTTCTTCGTCGCTTAGCGCCGTTTGCGACTTTGGACACCAATTGACCATTCTCCGGCCGCGGTAGATAAGCCCCCGGCGGAAAAGTTCCACAAAGCCCACCAGAACCGTCCGCGAATAGGCGGCATCCAAGGTATGCACCTTTTTGGAAAAATCGCAGGATACACCCAAATGTCTCAGTTGGTTAAGGATGATATCCCCGTGGTCATCCCGCCATCGACACGCGTACTCCAAAAATTCCTCCCGCAGGAGCGCCCTCGGATCAATGCCTTCCTTGATAAGTTTTTTTTCAACAACGACTTGCAGTGAAATGCCCGCGTGGTCCGTCCCAGGTTGCCAGAAAACGCACTGGCCATTTTGCCGAGCTCGTCGGATAAGAACGTCCTGCATGGTATTATTAAGCAGGTGTCCCATGTGCAGCACGCCGGTGACGTTGGGCGGAGGAATTACAATAGCATAGCTCTTCCCTTCAGGGTGTTCGGATCGGCGGAAGCATCCGGATTTTTCCCAAAGTTCATACCAACGATGCTCAACTTCCTTAAAATAATATTCTTTTTCCATGGCAATGGCCCATTGATGGGCATTTGGTCCCGCGATTGCAAGGCAAGCTAGCTTGATTTCGCTCGTTTAATTTTATGCTGCACCGACCCGTCCCAGGCGTAATTTTCACAAAAAATCTTCATAGAGGAGGTAATTTACGTGTTTCGCCCCTTTCTCTTCTGGAATTAAATTGGGCGATGATCTAGGCGGCATCTTGCGACATGACTACTGGATTATAATTACTCGCAAAAATGGGCGCAAGGCAATTGACATTGCGCGGTACTTACTCGGTCGCACAATCATAGAATCCGCGAAAATATGCCTTTCGGAATTTTTGTTTAACGATGTTCAGCGGTAACTAGTTACGCATAATGAAAACGTTTAAGCTAGCCACGAGCCCTATGCACGCATTCATTAGCCATTTTTGCAAGGAAAATTTGTCCGATTTTTCGCAAAAAACTCTGGAAAGCATCCACGGATGTCTTTCACGGTGACGTTAACCGTGTACATCAGGTTCTTTTTGGGCCATGGAAAGGATTTCGCGGCGTTTTATTTCGGATACTCTTGAGAATATTTTTGACGGGTTGACTTTTGCAAGAAGTTCATAGAAAAATTATTCATGAGCGCGTGGGTCAAATTTCCCGAGCCTGTGACTGACGCGCCACACTCCGAAGCGGGGTCTGAATCCAACATTCCGGTGGATGTACCAACGGCACCGCCAACGGCCACTGCACAAACACAAGGAAGTTCAAAACTTGGTTTCAGGGAAAACATTAGTCGTGTCCTCACCCATTTGCCGACTAACATTCATTATCTCTGCCTCGTAATAGGATACCAGCTAAAGCTGGTTTCACTATGCGCCTTAAATGCTTTCATTATGAGAAATTATGAATTATTAGCATTTGTCACCGCAAAAACTCCTAAGTTGCCGGAAGCTCCGCCAATCGCGCCTAAACCGAAAGCGCCTGTAACGCCAGCAAATTCAGTGATTAAACAATCGGCCGAGACTTACGTGCCGCCCGCGCAACCGGAGGAAGAAAAACCAGCGGAAGATCAAAACTTTAGTGCTGCCGTCAGAGCCATTATGGAACAATTGAGGAACGAGCGCGCTATCCACGAAAGCGGCGGCGTCAGCGCCATATCGTTGTTACGTTCGCCGGAAATGCTAAATCAACTCAAACAAGATGGAACATTGTACGATGATCGGGCAATGGCGGAATTAATTATAACCGCCTTTGGTCTGCCAGACGAAATCCCTCGAAGTGATGAGGATAATTTGAAAAATTTCATACAAGAGTTGGACAAAACTGTCCTTGCCATTGCTAATTTTAGAAACGCCATAGTAGACCCGTCGAAAGATAGTAACACGCGAGTTGTTAATATGCCACGAAATGTTTTTGTTCAATTCATGGCGCCTGCGGAGGAGTGGTACTTTGGCGACAGGAAAAAGGCTTTCCCGGAGAAACTCGCCAGAGTCCAAGGGGTTGTCGAAATGTGGTTTGAAAAATGTGCCGAGCAAAATTTCAATGACACGGAGAAAAAACTTGCACCGGATTACATACAGCACTTTCGTGCCGTGGCGCAAACACAAAATGTATTGCAAAAAATTCAAGACGGCGCGCACTGTTCATGCGCATATGGCATGGAAGGCCCCTATTTGATGCTGGTAGAACGTCAAAGTCGAGGAACGCGCGAAGAGTTCACTAATCTTTCATTGGCCGTTTATAAGTGTCTTCAGGCGAATGCCGACAAGGGAGAAGAAATTGCCAAAATCTACGTCTCATCCGAACGACAAAAATTGCCCGGGGCCAATGGAGACAGCCTTCAAATGGCAACGCTTTCGAGGCTCGATACCTTTTGGGCTCGGTTCCCAACTGAATATTTTTGGTCAGACCTTTTTACGCCTAGGGCTGGTGAATCCCCTGAACAAACGGCGGAACGGGTCGTTGAATTTTTTAATGGCAGGCCATGGCCATCGTGCCATTCCTCAAATCTTCTTGAATACCTAGTTTTTGCGCCGAGCGCTGAACAAGAAACGGCAATGAGTGAGTACGAATTCACAAATGACGCATACGATGAAGCTTCGAAACGCTTTTGGGGATACCTGTTGTCGGTTTTAGGCAATCCGGCAATTTCATGCGATAAGCAGACGACGTTGTGGAAACAATTGCTCGCACCATTAAATAATGGGCAGGCATGGATAGATGCAGGTCCGCGAACGAGCAGGAATGAGGCAACCGTCGCGACCATAGGGAAAGCGGATCACGTGCGCATATGCGACCTAATGCGGCTTCATGGACTGAAGCCTGATTTCCAATTCAATGCCGCGTATGTAGGAGCACGAGCATCGGATTTGGCATTTTGCAGCATCGATTTTGCCAAAAAGGTGAATGATAAAACTCTAGATTATCTAACATTATACACGCGTATGCAACCTGATATTTCGTTACCGACTTAACGACCAGGGCTTTTTAATTTATCATCTTGACAAAGTCTTCCCTGCGCTTTTTGAGTTTAATAATTCACGAGAAAGCTGCAATGAAATCTTTGGAAGAATGTCTATTGGCGCTTGAGGATACGCGCAGACGAGCGGGGCGGCGGCATGCTATTGTTAGTATTATTAAATTAGTACTTGCCGGATTAATCGCTGGAAATAAAAGCTTAAACTGGATATGTAAATGGGCACGTTCTTTATCGCAAAAATCCAGGGAGCAGTTAGGATTTCGCAAAGGCATACCTTGTGTAGCGACTTTATCAAATTGCCTTCGAATATTAGGGGTTGAGGCTTTTGAAAAGGTGTTTACACATATGTGCGAGACGACTTGGGTAATGATATTACCAATGTTCACATGACGCTTGATGGGAGGAGTTTGCGAGCAAGCACTCAAGATACAATTCCGCATGTTCACGTCCTTGAACTTTTTGTTGAAATAAATCGAGGCGTCATCAATCAGGGGCGAATGACAAATAGTGAAAACGAAATTACTGCCGC